>JBEPWP010000083.1:0-7358 GCA_041642355.1 Fodinibius sp.
TGAAGTACGCAGCCTTGATTATAAGTAAGTTTTAGCCAAGATTTTTTGGTATATTAAAGCCCGCTTTTTTAGCGGGCTTTTTTATTGTTGTAATGAAACGCGTTAAGAGTCCTTTCTGTTTTAATTGCTCTTTCTTTGTCAATAAGGCGGGAACTTATCATGGTTTTCCCAGGTCAAAGATAACAGAGCATTTGAAATTTTACTGACTTCACTTTTTTATTATGCAGTTTAAGAATCATTAAGAGATCGACACAACTGAAACCATTTTACTATAAGCTATGCATCAACACCCTATTCAACTTTTCAAGAAGTACCTTCGCAAAGAGAATATCAGCATTCAAGAATTTTCTCAGATGTCCGGAATGCCCGAAACAGAAGTACGAGGCCTCATGGATGGAGAGCTGCCTATAACAGATCTTCGTGCGCATCATCTGGCCGCTGCATTCGATACTGATGTAGAAATATGGTTAAACGGGAACAGTGAAAAGATAGAAAAAGAGCTATACCGTACTCCCAAGCGCCCCTCATTACTTGAAAGTGATTGAGCTTCTCCCGTCACAAGTTTTAAATTTGTGGAAGAAGACTGCTAACTTACATTTTAGAGGCATGTCATCCCGACCGTAGCCAAGGCATCTATCATGCCTCACAGTTCATGTATTGCCACCATAGGTTTCTCCGCTTTCTACTGGTCGAATTAATCCCATTATTGGGCTTTCCTTTTACTAATCCTCCTTCATTGCCTACTCTTATCATCTCAACCACCAAGAAGAGATCCTCCCCGCTTTCCAGTTATCTACCACCGTCAAGGACTCACCACCTCTCGTAGGTCGTTCTCCATCGTCAGATATAGATCCTCCTCTCCAGGTCATCTCGACCAACGGGAGAGATCTATGTTTTAAGTAACCAAGCAGAAAAACCATGAAAACACAGATTTCTCTGCCGAAAACCCACGGCATCGAAATGACATTCTGGTCTATATATTCATATTATTCAAACCAATCTAACACTCCTTAACTAAATCCTTGCCATCTCAAGCATGAACAAGAACTCCTTACCTTTACTTCCCCCTTAAGTCATCCTATGTTATCCACCAGTGATTGATTGGTAAATACAATTAGCAGATATTCCTTCAAACGGAAGGTTGGTGGCGGGCAGGGAACCAGTCGGATGTCATTGAGCCATTGAGCTCGTTCGAGATGATTGCCCTGCCGATTGCCACCACCGTGTGACCACGGACAGTTCAGTAGGCTTCGAGCCAGTATGTAGGATGGATTTGGTCACGGAAACCTTCTTCACCTTCAAAGCTAATATACAAAGTGATGAAAACTATTGGTACAGATATTTCAAAGCGGTGGTTTGATGGGTACTGCCCTCAACGAGGCCAAAACAGGCGGTTTACAAACAACATGACCGGATGGAAACAGTTTTTGCAGTGGATTCCCGGTGATGCGCATATCGTGATGGAAGCCTCCGGACCCTACTACCTGAACCTGGCTGTTTGGCTCCATGATCAAGGAATAAAGGTAAGCGTAGTAAATCCGCTGGTGATTCGCCGCTACGGACAAATGAAACTCACCCGCACCAAAACGGATGTCAAAGATGCCGAGTTAATTGCCTGCTACGGAGCCGAACAACAGCCGAAATTATGGACACCGCCGTCCAAAGTACGACAGGCACTGAAGCAGCTGATGAGTTTAAGAGATGGTTTTCTTCGCCAGCAGGCAGTGCTAAATGGGCAAAAAGAAGCGTTCGGGCAACAGAATGTTGAACTTTTGGTTGAAGAACTTGTAGCAGAGCAACGAGAGCAAATAGCCCGGCAGCTGGCCCGGATCGACAAACGAATGGAAGCGCTGGCCACCGAGCATTACGAGAAACAATTGCAGGCGCTACTAACCATTCCCGGTATTGGCAACAAAACAGCCATTCACCTGTTGACTATTACGGATGGCTTCCGTCGCTTTGATAATCCACGAAAGCTGGCTAGTTATGTGGGTATTTGCCCCAGGATTTGGGAGTCTGGGTCGTCAGTCAAAGGACGGGGTAGCATAAGCAAATTGGGCTGCCCGCAACTGCGGAAACTGCTATATATGTGTAGTTGGTCCGCCAAACGTAGCAATCCAGCGTGCAGGAAAATGTATGATCGATTAAAGAAAAGAGGAAAACCAGAAAAAGTGATTAAGGTAGCCATTGCTCACAAATTGTTGCGACAGGCTTTTGCTGTTGGCAGCAGTTGTGAACCTTTTACAAAAGAAAAAGCATTAGCTGCTTGATTTTAAACACAGTTCATCTCGAACGTAGTGAGAGATCTTTGTTTTTTTATTACGACCCATCATCTTCAAAACACGGCTCCTACTTCACTATGTTTCCTTCGAAAGGACGTCGTTATTTTTAACTGTTCCCTTATTCACCTCAGCACATTTCAGGACTCTCTCAGGATACGAATTCCTCGTTCCGTATCTCCCGTAATATCTTCTACGTGGTGTAAGTGAAAGACGTTTGCTAAAAATAACATTGCCAACGTCCCTAGCAGAGCAAAAACAAGGACACCACTTATTCCAACATACAAGGCACAAATACCTACGATAGGTGCTCCAAGCGTACCCCATACCACATTACTCGTCAACGTGATACCTTCGTGACCCATGATATAACCAACGAGCCAACCAGTAGTTGCCCCTAACACCAGTAACCAGAATATTGTTGTTGCTGACAGCGTTTCCATAACTTTATAGGTTTATTAGTATTCATTAGAAAAGCTATAAATAATTTACAATTGTTGTTGTAAGGGATTCCTCTTTTTGAATAATATTATTCCTCTATCCTGCTATCAACTACAAGCGTACACCTATACTAGCCCAACATAGGTTTCTCTCTTCATTAAGGTTTCTTCCGAAATGGCTTCGTTATATTTACCGATCGTTTATTCTCTTTTAGTCCCATCCCAAACATTTCACCTCACAATTCACCTGTCTCCATGATAGATTTTCCCCTTTCTTCTGGTCGATTAAAATAATGCCATTAAGTTCTTTTTATTAACCTTCTCTACCCCAGTCATCTACACCGTCAGGAATAAAGCCTCACCACCTCTTTAGGTCGTCTCTATCGTCAGATATAGATCCTCCTGTCCAACTCATCTCCATCTTCTGGGAGAGATCCTCCTCTCCAAGTCATCTTGACCAACGGGAGAGATCTGTGTTTTTAAGTAACCAAGCAAAAAAACCATGAAAACACGGATTTCTCTGCCGAAGACCCACGGCATCGAAATGACATTCTGGGCTATGTATTTAATTATTCAATCCAATACTCTTTACCTATCCCCCAGCCATCTCGAACATGAACAAAACTCCTTACCCTTATCCCCTTAAGTCATCTCGAACGCAGTGAGAGATCTTTGTTTAGCAGAATGAGGAAAAAGCAGAACATAGACTTCTCACAGCACTTCACTTGTTCAAAATGATAATCAGGCTAGTTAATATCATTAACACCTCCTATACCCTCCCCATCCGAAAATCATCTTTATAGTTCAGAAACTCCCAACCGGGGTTTACGCTGTTAATCAATGCTTCTTTTTTCTCGCGACGCCATTTTTTTAGCTCCTTCTCACGCTCTATGGCTTCTAGCGGTGTTTTATACGTTTCATAATAAATGAGCTTATAGCAATAGTAACGACCGGCAAAGGTTTTGGAATCTCCTCTGTTCTTTGCGTGCTCATCTAGGCGATTCTGAAGATTATTTGTTATTCCAATGTACAGTGTTGACCTACCCGGATTGGTTGTTATATAGACGTAGTATGGCATTTACCTATTATCTTTTGAAGAATGTTTATAAGTAAGATCAATGAAAAGCTATATCCTTACACATTTATCTAGAGACACAGATTTCTCTGCCGAAGACCCACGGCATCGAAATGACATTCTGATCTATATATTCATATTATTCAAACCAATCTAATACTCTTTATCTATCCCCCTGACATCTCGAGCATGAACAAAACTCCTTACCTTTGCCCCCTTAAGTCATCTCGAACGTAGTGAGAGATCTTTGTTTAGCAGAATGAGAAAAAAGCAAAACATAGACTTCTCTCTCCACCGCGTTACCTCCGAAATGACAACTTGGAAGCCATCACCTACTCCAGTCAGTTACTACCAGGAGGAGTCCTCCCCGCTCTCCAGTCATCTACCACCGTCAGGGATTCACTACCTCTCTAGATCGCCTCCATGAACAGAGACATCCTCCTCTCCAAGTCATCTCCATCTTCAGGGAGAAGATTCTCCTCTCCAACTCATCTCGACCAACGGGAGAGATCTTTGTTTTTAAGTAACCAAGCAGAAAAACCATAAAAACACAGATTTCTCTGCCGAAGACCCACGGCATCGAAATGACATTCTGATCTATATATTCATATTATTCAAACCAATCTAATACTCTTTACCTATCCCCCTGCCATTTCGAGCATGAACAAGAGCTTTTTACCTTTTCCCCTTAAGTCATCTCGAACGTAGTGAGAGATCTTTGTTTAGCAGAATGAGAAAAAAGCAAAACATAGACTTCTCACGGCACTTCATTTGTTTGAAATGGGATCTTTATAAACGATCACGGTAGGTTCGACGCTTTTTATGGAGCCTGTTTTCATATTTTTTCCAAAGGGATCGAATAGCCTCATTATCCGCAAGTTCGGGATTACTTTCTACAGTCGTAATTCCCTTTCTATTAAATACCTTATTCATTTCTTTAAAAATGATGGAAGTCACCCCCTTATTTTGGTACTCCGGCTTAATTCCAATAAGATAAAAAGCAGCTTTTTGGGGAAAGTATCGAGCTTTTAGCAGGTGGTACCATCCAAAAGGGAGTAACGTACCATTCGCTTTCCGTAATGCTTTTGAAAATGACGGCATAGTAATGGCAAATGCAATAAGGTTATCCTTTTCATCTGCCACACAATTAATAAAATCCGGATGGAGAAATTTTAGATATCGATCCTTATAGTAGTCAATCTGCTCTGACTTTATAGGGATATAGGTGCTTAAATCACGGTAAGTCTTGTTAATGAGTTCAAACATTTCATCCGCATATTCAAGAACCTCTCTAGTATTAGAAAAGCGAATAGTTTTGAGATTATATCGCTCCCTGATAAGCTTTGAAAACCGTTCAACTTTAGGTGGGGAATGGTCAGGAATCTGAATCTCATACTCTACCCACTCTTTTTCTTTTCGATATCCAAGCTGATCCAAATGAGAAGAATAATGAGGCAGACCATACCAGGTGATCATCGTATTAGGTTCTTCAAATCCCTCTACCAACACACCGGCTTTATCCATATTAGAAAGTCCCATCGGCCCTTCCAAAAACTCCAACCCATTATCCCTCCCCATTTGTCGCACTTTTTTTAGTAACGCTTTAGAAACTTCCAGATCATCAATAACATCAAAATACCCGAAACGTATCTTGGGGATATTCAGCTCCTCAACTTCGAGCCAGTTTATAATTCCTGCAATCCTGCCCACTGGCTTTTCATCCCGATAGGCCATAAAATATTTGATATCAACATGCTTAAAGACCGGATTTTTCTTGGGATTTAAACTATCGAGCTCATCACTAATTATTGGCGGCGCCCAATACGGATGATTATTGCCAAATAATAAAAAAGGAAAGTAAACGAAATCATACAGCTCATCATGGGAAGTCAACTCACGAATAGTAATCATGCAGTATCAAGTTTTGCCAAACAAATAATGAAGTTATAAATATCCCGATTAATCTATGATACTAATAACTACAGGCAAAAAATAATGGCATTTTCTGTTCTTATCTACACTTTGGTTACGCTTAGTAGATGGCGAAATAGATCTACAAAAGTTTCTTAAGAAAATTATCCCAATCTGATAAAAAATCATTTGGCCACCAGTCATATTACTGCTCTTCTTTTAACGACATACTTCATCTAAAAGCCGTTTTTACTGCAGTGATACCCCTTACATCACTGATCCAGCTTTACCTACACAACACCCCATCAAACCTACTATGACTACTCTATCGAAGAAAAACTATTCTCACATCATACAGAGGTATACAACCGGACTTTTCTAATATTATAAATTCACGAGCTATGACTACCCAAAATGCGCCAGAGATTTTTGACCTTTATGACTTGATGCTCGAACAGTTACGAGATTTATATGACGGCGAATTACAACAGATAAAATTTTTAGAAACCCAATCCGAAATAGCGGAATCATTCGAGCTAAACGAATTTATCACATATCATCTAAAAGAAACCAAACGACATGTCCAACGCATTAAGGAAGTTTTTAAAATACTGGATGAGGACCCCGAAGGAGAACGTTGTGATGGTATAAAAGGGCTCATTAAGGAATCGCAAAAACTAGCCGACCGATGTATTAATGAAGAAGTTTGCGACGCCGCCTTAATAACCGCCATTCAACACATCAATCATTATGAGATGGCCGGTTATGGTACTGCTATTGCCTATGCCAAAACGCTTGAACGCCATGATATTGCTGAACTTTTATTGGATACATTGCGAGAAGAAAAACGCGCGGATATGGGACTAAGTGATCTGGCCGAGAATCAGATTAACCCTGATGCAAAATGGTCTGCTATAGTAAATAAAGTTAGCAACCCAACTACGACCAAGGTAAAATAATTTTCACAACTATATATATTCTCTAGTTATGAGACCTACATTATCACGAAATTTAAAAATAAAAATTGATGCAAGATCTCTCTCCCCTGCCGATATTAATAGTATAGAACAGTGGGAAAATGAAGGGGGACTAACGACCTCCCAAAGCACATTCTTAAAATCTTTGAGTCCGCTAAGGAAGGGCGAAATATTTGAAGTGAGCGGAGGCGATATCCATTTTGAGGATGGAGAACTTTATTACGAGGCTGAAATAGAGGTTTTAGCGCTGCCATAAGGTTCAATTTGTTTTCACCGTTGTTCGTGAGTATAACTCACTCACAACTATTACAACTATTGATTGCTAGGTATTTAGAAGATGGCCTATGTATGCCATGCTTGGGTGTATGTGGGCGTAGGATCTAACGGATATACATTCAACCATAAGTAGCCTATTTCCGGGAAATGAATGGCTTTGCTCACTATGGTATCAACGTTGATGGGGCTTTTACAATGACAAGCGTTGTTAAAGAAAGAGGCAATTTTATCACAAAAACCACAGACTTTTCCGCGCATAAGGAGGTAACGAAGGCTCCTTAAAGTAGGGCAGCATCTGTGCCACCATCTCAGGATATTTAATGGTCACCGGCAGACTCTGCTGGTCGGCCGACTTCCAGTACACGCGGCTAAACTGATATACCTGTCGCACTACGCGCTC
>JBEPWP010000084.1:0-7346 GCA_041642355.1 Fodinibius sp.
CATGCACATATCCCAATGCCGCTGTGTTACTGGAATCGGGCACCGAAATTACAATTGGTTTTTTATCCCCAGGTGCATTGCGGATTACTTCATTAATGGGATGCTCTTTGGCTAGATATTTACCCAAATTGCGGCGGACTTTATCGACATTTTCGCCAAAAATCTTACTATCGGGACGCGAAAAATAGACATACTCAAAAATGCACTGACTGGTATCAGTTCCATATTCTGCATCAAGATGATAAGACTTCGGCTCCGAATCCACCGTTGCATCCTGATCCATTACAAGCACTTCACCGGGTTCAACATCACGAATATATTCAGCGTCAATAATGTCAAAGGCACAGGTTTCGCTTGCTACACAATAAGACCCATCAACTTTGCCGAGTGCCAAAGGACGAAAACCATTGGGATCGCGTACTGCAATTAATTTATCGTCAGTCAACATCACTAAACTATACGCCCCTTCAACCTCTTCAAGAGCATCCAACACTTGCTCAAGCTGCGTTTCTTTTTTGCTGTGAGATATTAAATGCAAAATCAGTTCGGTGTCCGACGTACTCTGAAAAAGCACACCCTCTTCCCTGAAACGATCGCGCAACTGTTTGGCATTGGCCAAATTTCCGTTATGCCCTATCGCAATATTGCCACTGCGATAATGCACGCGAAATGGCTGTATATTTGCGGGATTTTTGGAGGCTCCAGTTGTAGAATACCGGTTGTGTCCAATCGACGCCGTACCTTTTAGTTCATTTTCAAAAACCTTTTGGTCGTCAAACACATTCAACACCAATCCAAAATCGCGGTGTGCTGGCATAATCCAGCGATTTTTGTCCTCATCAAAATATGAGGTTACAATTCCCGCTGACTCCTGGCCCCGGTGTTGCAGAGCGTGTAATCCATAATAGGTGAGAAGGGCTGCATCGGGATGGTTTTGCATCCCAAAAATACCGCAATAATCGCGTGGCTTGTCGATCATTAGCTAATTGATAAGAATTGATTTCCAGTGATTGGAAAGTTAATAAAAATAGCGCAGTTTATGGCAACATAATTGAATATTTATTTTGATGTTGGGGAAGTATCATCGAGCCTGACATTAACTTCGCTCATATCTACTGCAGTAGAAACTTCGGAACTGAATGTAAAGTCATTATCAACTAAGGCTATTCGCACTTTATCCATCAGCTCCGATTTTACATTAGCTAAAAAAATCTCCTGCTTTGAAACATCCACTCTAATCCAAAAATAACCAGTCAACTCTACAAAGCTTGGAGTAAAACCCGTAGTCTGAACCATTGGTTCGGGGTAATTGACTACGTTTTTATTTTCCTTTACGACCTCTAATAGAATGTGACAAGCTTTTTCAGCATTATCGCGATAATCAATTCCAACGGTGAAAGAGCCACGTCGCAATCCATCCCTAGTATAGTTATACAGTGGCTTGGAAAGCAATTGTGAACTAGGAATAAACACATCGCAACCATCAGCTGTTCTAAGATGGGTATGACGAATCTCTATGTTCTTAACGCGTCCTAAAATCCCTTCTGTTTCGATGAGATCTCCAGCTGTAAATGGTCTGCTAAAAGCCATAAAAAATCCGGCCAAAAAATTCTCTCCAATATCTTTAAATGCAAACCCCAATATTACCGCTGTAATACCACCACTGGCTAAAATACTGGTCGCAACACCAGAAAATCCCAATATATTAAGCGCTATAAGAATACCGACAATAAAAATGAGCGCATAAATTAATTTCCCAAAGAAATTTACATTCGATGATGTTAAAGGTGTGTTATCCAATACATTTTTGTAGATCTTTCGGATGCCCTTTGCCAAAAAGTGGAAAAGGACAAGAATTACTAACGCTAGAATAATTTCGGGTGTAAGTTCTAACAATCGATTAGCCAGATCTTGGAAACTTTTCAGTACGGTATTCATATTACTCTATAAATTAATTAAGTAAGGGCACGACTATTCGCACCCTTACTTTGCTGATTTTAGTGTTGCAATATTTCAGCAACAAATTTTCATTCCTCAAGGGGCATCTTCTTAAACCGAAGATCCTCCCATGGTCCGCCATCCTCAAACTTTTCCGGCTCCAGCGTACGTGCCCGAGGATCTTCTGCTTGCGCCTGTTGCAACACCATCCATCGGGGATAAGGAATGCCCGTATCCGAGACCTCATTAAGCAATTCTATTTCGTCGTCGGTCAGTTCAAGGTCCACCGCTTTAATGTTATCTTCAAGATGCTCGAGTTTACGAGCGGCAATAAGCACACTACTGATGTTATCACGAGAAAGTGTCCATGCCAGGGCAACACGAGCAGGGCTCACTCCGTGAGTTTTACCAATCTTTTTTAACGCGTCTACAATTTCAAACCCCTTATCAATATCAAAAGGAACAAACTGTCCGGCTTCAGCAAAACGACTTCCTTCTGGTGGCGGATTATCACGGTCATATTTACCAGTTAGAAAACCGCCAGCCAGAGGACTCCACACGATAATACCCATATTATGGTAGTCGGCAAATGACATGAAATCATCCTCAAGATCCCGACCAACCAAGCTGTAGTACATTTGCGCCGTTATATATTTCTCAAGTCCTTGGCGCTCCTGCAACCCCAAAGCTGTTGCGGCTTGCCAGGCCATATAATTACTTAATCCAATGTATCGCACTTTGCCTTGATGAACCAGATCGTCTAATGCCCGAAGAGTTTCCTCCAAGGGTGTATAGGGATCCCAGCTGTGCATCTGGTACAGATCGATATAGTCCGTTTGCAAACGTTTTAGGCTGGCTTCGACTTCCCGCATGATATTAACGCGGGTCGCTCCACTGTTATTAATATTGTCATCCATCGGTAACCGACACTTAGTTGAAAGTACGATATCTTCACGCTTTCCCTTGAGTGCATTACCTAACAGTTCTTCACTTTCGCCCAAGCTGTAAACATCGGCTGTATCGATATAATTGATTCCATGATCCAGCGCAAAATCAACCATCTCGTTGGTCTCCTTCTGCCCAAGTCCGCCCATCTGCATGGCTTCTCCGAATTGCATTGTTCCCAACCCTACTTCGCTAACGATCAGACCACTGTTTCCTAATTTTCTATATTTCATCAATACTCCTTTTTCACTTTAGATTTATAATCTATTGGCTCTTTTATAAATCTAAAAAATCTAGAGAAACAAAGTTCCACTACACAACCATATAGTTGCTTTTAGAGTGAATACAAATAAGGATTTAA
Organism: Fodinibius sp.; assembly: GCA_041642355.1. Lineage (GTDB taxonomy): Bacteria > Bacteroidota > Rhodothermia > Balneolales > Balneolaceae > Fodinibius. The sequence goes on from JBEPWP010000084.1 coordinate 3,245, forward strand.
TTATTAAGAAATGGCAACTTTCAGGTAAGAACATTCTTAGATGGAAAGGTATATGTTAACCTAAAAATATCTCCTCCAGTTTGCTGTATAAAACTATCATCGTAGCATAACAACTGGTCTATAGATTGACTATATAGAATATAGGTTGAAAACATATCCCAATAAAAAAAGCCCTTACAGAATTCTGCAAGGGCTCTACTACAGTATTTACTCTCAAAATATCTATCCAGTAAAAAAGAGAGCGGGAGACCGGATTTGAACCGGCGACCTTCTCGTTGGCAACGAGATGCTCTACCGCTGAGCTACTCCCGCTTATAAAAAGCGGTTTGATCACCCCTTTTCAAAGAGTCCCAAATATAAGGCATTCAACCTATATATATCAAGAACAATTCCTTGTTTTTTGTAAACTTTTTAGCATCAAGAATTAAAGAACAATCGTCTCCGACCTTTTTGGGCCTTTTGATAAAATCGATAATTCTATGCCCAAATAATCCTCAATAAACTGTAGATATTCTTGGGCTGCTTTGGGAAAAGCTTCGATGGAATCAGTGGTTTCCAATGATTCATTCCAGCCAGACATAGTCTTGTATACTGGCTCAATATTATCGATATCTGGCAGATCCAACGGAAAGACATCGGTTTCTTCTCCGTCAATTCGATAAGCAGTGCACAGTTTTATCTCATCAAAATCATCAAGGATATCTAGTTTGGTAATTGTAAGCTCATTCATCCCGTTTAGCCGCACCGCATATTTTAGAGCAACCAGATCTATCCATCCACAACGACGGGGACGTCCTGTTGTGGCTCCAAATTCCTGTCCTGCATCACGCAATTTTTCACCGGCATCGTCCTTCAATTCTGTAGGGAATGGCCCGTTACCTACACGCGTACAGTAGGCTTTGGTAATACCCATTACCTTGTCAATTGCTGTAGGGGGAATAGCCGAACCCGTGCATGCCCCACCTGAAGTTGGACAAGAGGAGGTTACAAAAGGATACGTCCCGTGATCCACATCCAATAAACTTCCCTGAGCCCCTTCAAGTAAAATTTCTTCTTCATTTTCAATGGCATCATGTAACAAGGCTGATGTATTAGTGATATACGGTCGCAACGTATCCGCGGCTTCGAGGAGCTCTTCAATTATAGGCTCGGCTTCAATGGGATCGTGTTTATACACATACTGTAAAGCCTCATTAATATCCGCAATATTATCTTGCACTTTCTTACGCAAAGCCTCTGGATGGAATAAATCAGACATGCGAATACCCACGCGAGATACTTTGCTAACATAGGCCGGACCAATACCTCGTCCTGTAGTACCAATGGCATCGTCACCACGGTGTTCTTCTTTTACCTGATCGAGTAGTTGATGGTATGGAAGAATGACATGGGCAGAGCTACTTATTTTTAACCGGTTTTTAAGGTCGCCTCCGATTGCCTCCACTTCCTGAATCTCTTCAAGAAGAGCTAATGGATCAATAACAACTCCATTTCCAATAACACAAGTGGCATCTCCATTAAATATTCCGGAGGGAATAAGATGCAGTACAATTTTTTTGTCATCAAACTCAAGGGTATGTCCAGCATTAGCCCCCCCCTGATACCGAACAACATAATCGGCATCTTTGCTAAGCAGATCTACAATTTTCCCTTTCCCTTCATCGCCCCACTGGGCTCCAACAACAACACGAATGGCCATAATATTTATTTGACATAAAAAAAGGGGTGAAAACCACCCCTTTTAGTAAATTAAATTTAACCTATTTTACTCTTCCTTTTTGGAATTGCCGTACGATTTTACTGCTTCTTCGAGTGATTTAAAATGCTTAAAAACGGTAATCAACTTAGTAATAACCAGCAGACTTTCAATCTTATCCGTTGCATTAGCAATACGCAGATCTCCGCCTGCTTTACGCATTGTTGTGAGTCCACCAATAAGCATTCCCAAACCCGAAGAGTTCATGAACTTAACTTTGCCTAAATCAGCAATAACATTCGTCCTGTCCTCTTCGATAAGCTCGTGCAGCTTTTCATTGAGTTTAACAGCATCAGGGCCTCCCATCACATTGCCCTTAAATTCAATAACAACACAATTATATCGCTCCGTTACATTAAAATTCATTTGATTGCTCCCCGCAGGTTAATATTAGGAGTTAAAATTTAAGCTTTTTCTTTATAACGTTGAATTTCAACAACTGTTGAACTTGCTACAAACAACGAACTGTATGTACCAATAATCACTCCAAGCATCAATGCAAAGGAAAAGCCTTTAAGAACTTCACCGCCAAATATAAATAGAATGGTTACCACAAAAAAGGTAGTCACAGAGGTAATTACGGTACGACTCAACGTATCGTTCAAACTCTTGTTAACCATCTCGTCGTGGTCCATCGTTTTATATAATAAACTATTTTCCCGAATCCGGTCGAACACTACCACCGTATCATTAAGTGAATAACCCACAATCGTTAAAAAGGCAGCAATAATCGACTGATCCATTTGCAAGCTAAACGGTACCAGATCTGAAAGAAAGGTAAATACCCCAACGACAATTAATACATCGTGAAACAATGCTGCCACCGCGCCGGCCGAATAGGTCCAGTCTTTAAATCGGATAAGGATATAAATAAAGATAACTATCAAGGCAAAAATAATTGCATTTAACGCTCCCCGCCTAAGATCATCAGCGAAACGAGCGCCTACAATATCGGTTTTAATCACCGTAGCAGGATTATCTGAATACAACTCAGACATCGTATTAGTAATAAGCGATTGCACCTCAGAAATATCTTTGGGGTTATCCGTTCGGATCAAAACTTCTTCTGGAGAACCAAAAAGTTTAACAACCGGCGTACCATCCAGCGGCTCCGATAATTCAGAGCGAATATCGATGACATCAACAGGTTGCTCGAACTCAAGGACAAACTCTTTACCCCCTTTGAAATCAATACCATATTGAAGTCCTTTGGTTAGAATTCCGAAGATTGAAGCCACAAGCAAAACACCGGAAACGTAATAAGCAATCTTGTGACCTTTCAGAAAGTTAAAATCAGGATTTTCGAACCATCTCATAATTAAAGTCCCTTATTATATATGTTGAATTTCTTTGTTATTAACCGAAGCTGATTTCTGCGGATTTATCGCGCGTCAAATAATCCACAATAACGCGTGTAATCACAATGGCACTAAATAATGATGCCACAATACCAGCCATCAGCGTAACCGCAAAACCTTTAATAGGTCCAACGCCAAAACTATAGAGAATAATACCAACGAAGAATGTTGTAATGTTGGCATCCATAATTGCACTCATAGCGTTGGAATAACCACCTTCAATGGCGGCACGAATAGTTTTACCAGCTCGCTGCTCTTCCCTAATTCGGTCAAATATCAGTACGTTGGCATCCACGGCCATACCAATGGTAAGCACAATACCCGCGATACCGGGTAAGGTGAGTGTTGCCTTAAAGGCCGCTAAAATACCCAGTATGAAGATAATATTAAGCATCAAGGCAAGATCGGCAATGGCTCCGCCCGTTCGGTAATAAACCATCATAAAGAAAGCTACAATAATTAATCCGATTATTGTAGAGTAAAAACCAGCTTGAATAGATTCTTCACCAAGCGTTGCTCCCACCGTACGCTCCTCTACAATTTCAAGTGGAGCAGGAAGTGCACCGGAAAGTAGGATGTTAACCAAATCTTCGGCTTCCTGTACGTTTTCCAATCCAGAAATGGAAGAGCGTCCGTTAGATATCTTGGTCTCTACATTAGGATATGAGTATACATAACCATCAAGAACGATTGCTATCGGCTTACCGATATTTGCTCCGGTAATTCGTGCCCAGCGACGAGCACCTTCAGCGTTCATATTCATAGAAACGCGTGGCTGATTGGTAGCCTGATCAAAATTAACACTAGCTTCGGAAATCACATCTCCGGTCAGCTCTATTTCGGACCGAACACCTATAAGCTCAAACAGCTCTTGTCCCTGCTGGGTTTCGGTAAAAGCAGAAGCCCCCCACATCAATTCAACATTCCGAGGCATAAGCTCCTGCACTTCGGGACGCTGCAATAATTCATTCACGCGAGCAGTATCTCT
>JBEPWP010000085.1:0-7313 GCA_041642355.1 Fodinibius sp.
AAATAATAGGTTTCCGGCTGTTTCTTTGCATGGTTAAACTCAGGCTGGTGTTTACGGATCAGTTTATTTTCTAGCAGCAGCGCCTCTTTCTCTGACTTACAAATTTCGATCTTAATATTGTACGTCATCCGTATTAAGCGGATCCTCTTTCTAGAGGTCTTACCCATCTTTGCACGCCGGTAGGTGAATAGTCGATTTCGCAGGTTCTTAGCTTTACCTACATATAGCAAACCTTCTGATTTTCCATACATTTTATAAATACCCGGACTTGTGGGAAGCCCCTCAAAAAAAGCTTTCCCCAACCTATGTTCAATAGGATTATAATCCTCAAATAATCGCTGTTGGTCCGACATCGCTGTAGAAAAATCTGCTATTTTATAGTGATCAGGAAAAATATCAAAAATTAAGACACAAAATTTTACATATAGTAGGGAATCCCCAAAAAATATACTATACTTAGGCTCTTAAGCGCCATTTATTGCGTTAGCAAGGCGTTATTAAACATTTAAGTAGCACAAGAAGTAAAAATTTTCGGAGATTTATCATGGCAGAACGTGAAGTAGGAACTGTTAAATGGTTCCATAATGGCAAAGGTTATGGATTTATAACCAGAGAAGAAGGCGAAGACATTTTCGTACATTTCAGTGAAATTGAAATGGAAGGCTACAAAAAATTAGAAGAAGGCCAAGAAGTGGAATTCACTGTTGCGGAAGGGGAAAAAGGACTCCAAGCGCAAGAGGTGATTCCCTTGTAATTTTTATTTTTAAGATATCATTATTTTCAAAAGCGTTACCTTTCCGGTAGCGCTTTTTTATTATAGCAACATCCTGCTATATTGAACTTCGTTAACCGCCACCAAAGTAATAACAGTATGGAAAATCATACCTATAAAAATATTGAATTGACTGGAACTTCTGATCAATCTCTGGAGAATGCTGTTGAGAATGCTATCGCAAAAGCCTCTGAAACAGTAGATGATATGCGCTGGTTTGAAGTTATCGAAACACGAGGCGCTATCGAGGACGGTACCGTTGCTCAATGGCAAGTGGTAATTAAAGTAGGTTTTTCCTTGAGAGGCTAATCTACGTTTTGTCCAAAATATAATACTCCAGTTTTTTATGCAGCTCCGGAGGATTAAAGGGCTTGGTTAAATAGTCATTCATTCCTGCCGCAAATACCTTTTCTTTGACTTCTTTTAGGGCGGCAGCTGTTAGAGCAACAATTGGTACATTGGATTTATATTTGTTATCAAGTCCGCGAATCCTCTGTGTTGCTTCATAACCGTCCATTTCAGGCATTTGCAAATCCATTAACACTAAGTTTACCGTTGGGAGCCGTTCCATTTTCTCAACCGCCTGTTTCCCATTTTCGGCAAGCACAACCTCAATATCCCATTTTTCCAAAAATCGAATCATTACTTTTTGATTGATGGCATTGTCTTCCACGAGCATCACCTTAGTCCCATGCAGAGAATCCGGCATCTCTTTTTCATTCTTTCGTAAGCTGGAACGATGCTCCTCGGCATGCTCTTCAGTCTTGAAGGGTAATTCTACATAAAACGTACTACCTTTTCCTTTTTGACTTTCCAAGTCAATGGTTCCATCCTGTAAATCAACCAGCTTTTTACTGATGGTTAGTCCTAATCCTGTTCCACCGAACACCCGAGAAGTTTCGCTGTGTTCTTGGGTAAAGCTTTTAAATATTTTTTCCTGTTTGTCTTTCGAAATCCCGATTCCTGTATCGGTAATAGTAAACAAAATTTTTAGCTGATCTTCACTACGCTCTTTTAGCTCCACGAGAATACCAACACTTCCTTCCTCAGTAAATTTAACCGCGTTACTGACAAGATTATTTAAAATCTGTGTTAGCCTATTTGGATCTCCGGCAATAGCTTCCGGTAAATTTTCATCATAATCCAGGTACAGCGGAACATCTTTCTTTTCTGCCGTAAAGCGAAAACTCTCTAACACGCCATTGAGCAAGTTCTCTAAATTAAATGCTACGTTTTCAAATTCTATTTTGCCGGATTCAATTTTAGAAAAATCGAGTATATCGTTAATAAGAGAAAGCAAAGTTTTTGCCGAAAAATCCAATATCTCGAGCTGTTCAAGCTGATCTTCACGTGGATCATCTTTGACCAGCAAATTCGTCATCCCAATAATTGCATTCATGGGCGTACGAATTTCGTGACTCATCGTCGATAAAAACTCAGATTTTGCTTTCGAACCCTTCTCCACTTTTTGTTTGGCGTTCTCAAGCTGGTCCACATTATTTTCTAGTTGTTTCTTTTTTTCTAAGAGCTCCCTATTAAGGGATTGCGTCTTTTTCAGCAGTTTTTGTGTTTCTTCCTCTGCCAGCTCTTTCGACTCAGAAAACTTATTAAAGGTCAGCCAAGTTGTTATAAAGGCAGCTCCTAATATACTCCATTTCACAATAACGCCTTCATCGGCCGTAAGCTGAACCGTATCAAAAATTACATAATCAAGTACGATATAGCATAATACGGCCATACCAATCCCAATATTACGCAACGTCTGGTGATCCTTATCAAATAATAAAATAGCTAGGCCACTGGCAGGCAGGTAAAATGCCTGTATAAACATCTCTTTACCAAACACAGAGCTCAAAATAAGGATGCAAACGTTTATATAAGCCAGGAGAAGAAACTTGGCCGTATTCTCAAATCCTTTTCGAGCCAAAAGGGGTATAAGCGTAAAAGCCACACTTATACTCATAAAAAACCACGACATCGAAACAGAATCGTTAAAATGGAAGGCAATCAAAAATAGAACAGAAACAGCGGCCAGCGAAAACGAAACATTGTGTAATACAATGAGACCGGTCTTGTTTATCTGCTCAATTTTATCTTGAACGAGATCTCTAGCTGAAGCAAGTTTCTTAATACTTGATAATGAATACATTCGGTGTAATAGCTACTTATAACGTTCAAATATCTATCGTATAATAAAATGAAATTACCTACCGAATGATATTAAAAGAAACTAATAATGAAAGTGCTAGGATTAGGTATGCTTTTTTTCCATCTTCGTTTTATAGGCCATAGCGTAGATTTTCATCTGCTTCACCATCGAGGCTAGACCATTCGATCGGGTGGGAGATAAATGCTGTTCCATACCGATTTTTTTTATAAAAATGGGATCGGTATTGATGATTGTATCCGGCGATTGTCCAGAGTAGAATCGCACCATCAGCGCCACCAACCCTTTGGTAATAGCGGCATCGCTATCGGCTTCAAAAATCACTTTGCCATCTTCAAAATCGGTATGTAACCAAACCTGTGATTGACATCCCCGCACCAGGTTTTCTTCGACTTTGTACTCCTCATCCAGTGGTTCGAGATTCCGGCCCTGCTTAATGATATGCTTATATCGTTCGGTCCAATCACTTAAGGCTTTGAATTCGTCAATAATTTTCTGCTGAACTTCGTATATATCGGCCATAACCTGTATTGTTGATTTTTAGCAAGGCCAGTAAAATACAAAGATCTACCGAGAAAATAAGCTCAGACCTTTGATTTTTCATAGGCCGAATCAACCGAAACAGCACAGCTTACCGAAATTACATTTTTACTTTCTTTATCCCATTCGGGCTTACCATAGTCCAAAACCTTCTTAAAATCACCCTCTTTACTTTTGAGCCGATATTCGCAGGTAGATTCCTTACCCGCAAATATTTTCTGCAGATGTTTTTTAAAGATATCAACATCATCCGTGTGGATAAAATCTGATACATTTCCTTTTCCAATCACAGCATCGGCCGAAAGCCCGGTAACTTCTGGAAACTCCTCAGAAACCGTTTTAAAAACTGGTTCTCCATCTTGTAATTCAGCCGCATAATTAAATTCCGAAGCCCTGCGCACGACGCGGCTAAAATCTCTGTTTCGCTTTTTAAGGGTATCCATGATACGTTTCTTTAGGGAGATATTTTCAATCTCAGCACGTATCAGCTTTTGATCCTTCAAATCCATAATAGAGGTTTCCCCCTTTACCTGGATCGGGAATCCTTTTTTATGATTTATTATGCCCTTGAATTCTTCCTCATTGAAATAGTGATCTTCATCCTTTTTATCAAAACGACCTTTAATCGATTCCATGTATTTATCGGGCAACAGGTCCCAAATCTTAATTTGCTTAAGCTCATCTTTACTGTAGCCAACAAGATCACGAAATGCCTTATTAGCCATCACAATGTTACCCTGCACATCTACATCAACTACCGTTCGCTGCGATTCTTCTCGCAGGCCATCAAACTCAATTTTCTGATCAACAAGGTGCTCTTCAGCCCGTTTTCGCTTGGTAATATCATGCTGGTAGGACACCCAATGAGTTATATTGCCCTCAACATCGGTAAGTGGATGAATATCCCACTGGTTGACAAACTCCGAGCCATCTTTGCGATAATTTATCGCCTGACCAAAGAACGACTGCCCTTCTTGCAATCGTCGTTTCAGTTTGTCAAGCACGTCGCGATCTGTTTTAGGGCCTTGCAAAATACGAGGAGTCTTACCAATAACTTCTTCTTTGGAGTAGCCCGTCATCTCACAAAAACCGTCATTTACATATACAATACGTGGGCCAGGTTTTTCAAGTGTAAGCTCGGTAACAAGTATGGAATCGTAATCGCTTCGAATGGCCGACTCAAGTAAATTTAATCTTTTTTCCAGTTCTTTTGCCTCATCGACAAGATCCTGTACGAAGGATTTCACTTTTTTGAAAGATTCTTCGTCCTTGCACCACTCTTTAAGTGCGCTAATATCTGGTGATTCCATACTAAAAATATTCCTTAACCTTTATTTATAGATGACTACAGGCTTTTATTATGCTAATCCCTGTTTTAATACTACTTTTCAACAACAATGTAATTCCCAATCATTCCGAAAAGTTTTAAAAAATCTTACATAGAACCCTTTAACATCAAACTAAGTGTGGTTTTTGCCTAACTATCAAAAAAACCTTAGGAAGCTGTTCACCTCCTAAGGTTCTGTTTTTGTAAATCACTTTTTATTTCAGCAACAATTTTGCAATAGTATTAAGCTGCATATTTGACGTTCCCTCGTAAATCTTGCCAATCTTTGCATCACGGTAATATTTCTCAACGGGATACTCTTTCACGTAGCCGTATCCACCAAACAGATCAACAGCCTGAGAACTCACGCTTTCGGCCACTTCGGATGCATGGTACTTGGCCATAGCCGCTTCTTTGAGAAACTTATCACCATTTTCTTTCATCCGTGCCGCATTATAAACCAGCAGCCGAGCCGTTTCGATATCCGTTGCCATCTTGGCCAACTGAAATTGCACGCCCTGGAAATCTGAAATCGACTGTCCAAACTGCTCACGTTCCTGCGTATATTCCAGCGCCGAATCAAGCGCCCCTTGGGCAATACCAATCATTTGAGCACCAATCCCAATACGTCCTTCGTTCAGTGTTTCCATGGCAACTTTGTACCCTTTTCCAACTTCACCCAACACATTCTCTTTGGGAACCTTACAGTCTTCCAATAAAATTTCGCAAGTTGAGCTCGCACGAATTCCCAGTTTGTTTTCTTTTTTAGAGACTGAAAATCCTTCAAAGTCGCGCTCTACGATAAATGCTGTAATTCCCTTATATCCCGCACCGGGATCGATTGTCGCAAATACCAAAAAGATATCAGCCTCATTGGCATTGGTAATCCACATTTTTGATCCATTCAGCACATAATGGTCATCTTCTTCTTTGGCCGATGCTTTTAGTGCAAAAGCGTCACTTCCCGAACCAGCTTCCGACAAGCAATACGCGCCCACCTTTTCGGTTGCCAACTGGGGCAAGTACCTTTTTTTAACATCATCACTTCCAAAATTCAGAAAAGCATTATTGACCAGCGTATTTTGTACATCCATAAATACTCCAGCAGAAGCATCAACGCGAGAGATCTGCTCAATAGCTACAATCGACATAAAAAATGATCCACCACCTCCGCTGTATTTTTCCGGGATTTCGATGCCCATCAATCCCATATCAAAAAAATCTTGTACTAAATCAGGATCCAGCTTTGCCTGCTCATCCATCTCGTGCACCTTCGGCTTTATTGCACTTTCTGCAAAATCCCGCGCCGCATCCTGCAACATTTTTTCGTCTTCGGTTAATTGTGTCAGTGCGGGCATCTGTTGATCTAAATTTTCCATGGAATAGCCTCTTACAATTCGGTTGGGTTCAAAATTTCGGTCTTAATATAGGGATTCGTTTTCAAAATATCGGCTTTAAATTGAAACCGGTTACATCTGCCAACAAGCATTAGTAAAGTAACCGCAACCTCATTATTTTCAAGCGTTATACTCAAGATGAAATTCACATTATGAGCAACTCCGATACAACCAAACAACCTCTTTTTGATGAGTTTCCACCTACCTCAACAGAGGAATGGGAAGAAGTAATTACACAAGATCTAAAAGGAGCTAACTACAAAGAAAAACTTCGCTGGAAAACAGGTGAAGGCTTCGAGCCACTGCCCTTTTATCGTCGTCAGGATCTATCTGATATTGACCGATCCTCTCCCATCCCCAAAAAGTTTAACAAACAAAGTGCCAACGACTGGGAGACTCGCTCGGCTATTTTTGCAGATGATATTACCGAGGCCAACAAAAAGGCATTAGCCGCACTTAATCAAGGAGCCCAGGCATTAACCTTTAAACTCAGCGTCAGAAGAACAGAAGGCGCGCTCGGCGGCGATATTTCAGGACTTCCGATCCAAAACCAACGCAATTTTTCTACGCTGGTAGATGGAATATCTTTAGAAGAAACTCCCCTCCATTTTGATGCAGGCATGGCCTCACCAGCACTATTGGCTATGCTCTCAAATGAAGCTAATATCCAAAATTTTGATACAAAGCAGATCCGTGCAACATTCAGCTACGATCCTTTTGTATATTTGCTGGAACATGGGCAATATCCCAAAGGCCAAGAAACATTAACCCAGGATTTTAAGCAATTAGTACAATATACCATCCAACATCTGCCGGGCGTCCGTCCCCTTGCTGTGGATGGGCGATTTTATCACAACAGCGGTGCAACCATCGTCCAAGAGTTGGGATATGCGATGGCTTCAGCCTCGGAGTATGTGGCATTATTATCGGAGGCCAATTTACCACAGAGTAAAGTAGCAGATATCCTCAACTTCAATTTTTCAGTGGGATCCAATTACTTTCTGGAAATAGCTAAATTCCGTGCAGCCCGGCTGCTCTGGAAAAATCTCATTGAGGCCTACGGTGGAGATGCTGATCAGCAAAAAGCGTATATACACAGCGAAACCTCCC
>JBEPWP010000086.1:0-7246 GCA_041642355.1 Fodinibius sp.
CGGGCAGTTCTTTGTCAATCTGATCCATCAACACGCCATAGGTTTCCCAAATGTGATCGGAAAGGTTTTCGATCTGCATTTCGTACTTTTCTTTCGACATGGCCAGGTGATGGACGAGCTCCATGTTAACCTCCTTGCGGCGACGGACCTCCTTCAGATCTTTTTCAATTTCGTTGATGCGTCCGCGCTGTTTACCCGACGCTTCTTCTGCTTGTTCAAGCTGCTTGTCGGCCGCTTGCTTTTTCTCTTTAAAGGTGCTGAGTTCGTCTTCAAGCTGCTCAATGGTTGAGCGATACTTGCCAATACGCTCTTTGGCTTCTTGGGTCTTTTCAGAGCGAATTTTGAGTCTATTTTTTAAGTTCTTGATTCCTTCCTGGGCACGTTTAATATCACGCTCGTGATTTTCAACTTTGTTTTTTAGATCCTGATGTTTTAGCTGTGCGTCATTATATCGACTTTGAGCAATTGAGCGTTCCTCGTCCAGTTCTTCCAGAATCTTTTTCTTTTCTTCCTGTTGCTCGTGCAGGTCTTTTAGCTTTTGCTGCAGCTCTTTCTGTTTCGGTTGTAGTTCATCAAGCTGTTGCTGTGAGGAGTCTTCATTATTGATAAGCGACTCACGACGATTTTTTAGCTCACCAATATTCTTCTGATAGATCTCAATCTTGTGCTCAAAGCTATTGATGTTATTCTCGATCTTTCGAGCCTGTTGCTCTTTTTCTTTGAGCTTCTGTTCCAGTTCATTTAGATCAATAGCTTCATATTGCTGCTGGACTTCTTCAAGCTGTTTTTCAGATGACTGAATTTCTCCATTTATTGAATCAGCACTGTCTTCCAGCTTGGTAATTTTATCCTTTAGTCCAACACGAATGCCGGCATTTTTATTTTTGCTTCCACTCTTTAAAAACTGTGTATGAGTGATGACCTCACCATCAAGAGTTACGCCCGTTTGGCTGTTATCTTTGAGCGAAGCATAGGCCTTGTCAACAGAGTCGAAAACGCAGACATTGCCCAGCAATAGTTCTTTTAAAGCACTGAATTTCGATTCAGTCTCGACCTGGTTGGCAAGGCAGTCTGAAACCGTTTTATACGATTGGGAAAGCTGATCGAGCGGAATAAAAGTTGCGCGGCCTTTGTCGTTTTCTTTAAGCAGTGTTGCAGCTTTTTGAGCGTCATTTAATGTATCAACTACTACGTAATTGAGGGCATCAGCCAATACGGCTTCAAGGGCAACAGCATGTTTTTCATCCGTTGAAAGCAGGTTGGATACCACATCCAGTTGTCCAAACTGATCGGTATAATTTTCGAGCAAAAATTGAACACTGCTTGGAAAGGTCTCGTTGGAATTTGCAATATCCTGCAGAAGTTCCATCTCAGATTGTACGGAATCAAGCTTGCTTTGGTGGCTGCGGATCTGATCTTTAAGGATGTGTTGTTGTTCGCTGAGCTCCTCGCGCTGTTGACGTGCTTCCTGCAATTTATGCTGCTGATTGTCGCGTTCAGTAATTGCTTTTTCGAGCTTTTCAGCGGCCAGCTTTTTTTCTCCCCGAAAGTTCATGATTTCATCTTCGAGATCTTCAATTTCTTCACGGATACGAATCAGATCACCTTCGGTATTTTCTAGCCGAGATTCAATTTTGATACGCTTTGTTTGCAGATCATTAAGGTCTTGGTTTGCCTCAGAAAAATCTTTTTCGAGTTGATTCAGTTTTTCTTGTTCTGCGCTATACTGCTGCTGTATTTCCGAATACCTTACCTTTGATTCGTTTAGATTTTTTTCGGCCTTTTGAAGGTCGTCATCAAAAGAAGCCAGTTTCTTTTTACTACTCTCAAAAGCTTCTCGGAGATCTTGCAGGTCTTTCTCGCTTTGCTCAATATCGTTGGTATACTGCTCAATTACGCTTTCTTCATTGGTAATCTTTTCCTTCGTGATTTCAAGAGTAGTTTCGGTATCCCGAATTTTGGAATGGAGCTGACTTACCCTTCGCTGGGCTTCCGACTGTTCACGCTCTTTTTCGTTGAGCGTTTTGCGTGCTACTTCCGCTTCTTTTTCCAGCTTTTCTGCTTTGGAAACAATTTCTTTTTTCTCTTTGTCCGCATTGTCAATACGCTCTTCAAGCGGTTCAAGCTCTTCTTTTATTTTAAGGTATTCATGCTTATTTAGAGCTTTATCAAGGTGTTCCAACTCCTCGTTATACTGCTTCGCTTTTTTAGCTTTTTCAGCCTGTTTTTCGAGAGAGTTTGTTTTTTTACGGACCTCAACAAGGATATCCTCTACCCGTTGCAGATCGGCTTTTGTTTCGTCAAGTTTACGGAAAGTCTTTTTGCGTTTTTCTTTGTACCGCGTAACGCCAGCTGCTTCCTCAAAGAGTTTTCGCCTATCGTTGTTTTTATCATTAAGAATTTCTTCGACCATCTTGAGCTCGATCACTGAATAGGCATCAGAGCTCATTCCGGTGTCCATAAAAAGATCTGTAATATCCTTAAGCCTACAAGTGGTACCGTTAATTAGGTATTCACTTTCTCCTGATCGATACAGGCGACGCCCAATGGTAACTTCATTATACTCGGTAGGCAGCAGCCCCTTGTTATTGACAAAGGTCAGGTAAACTTCGGCCATACCCAGGGCATTCTTTTTAGCGGTGCCGTTAAAGATCACGTTAGACATGCTCGAGGAGCGAAGCAGGGTAGGGCGCTGTTCCCCAAGCACCCATCGCATGGCATCAACAATGTTTGATTTGCCACAGCCGTTGGGGCCGACAATGGCCGTTATACCTTTATCAAAAGAAACATTGGTTTTGTAGGCAAAACTCTTGAAACCCTGAAGTTCAAGTTCGGATATATACATTTATAAAATTTGTTGTAAGGTTATTGGTAAGTAGCTAACAACCAATAACGAATAAACCATTAACCAATTAAACGGTCATAATCTCTTTCTCTTTCTTTTCAGAAAGCTCTTCAACCTTTTTGGTATGCTGATCGGTTAATTGCTGAATTTCCTCTTCAGCTTCGTAAAGAGAATCTTCGGGAAGAGATTCGTTTTGCACCTTCTTTTTGACCTCATCGTTAGCATCACGCCGACTATTACGGATAGAAATACGTGCTTCTTCGGCCAGTTCATTAACCCGTTTTACAAGTTCTTTACGACGCTCTTCAGAGAGGATTGGGAGAGGAATACGAATAATATTTCCATCATTATTGGGATTCAAACCCAGCCCTGCCGACATAATGGCTTTTTCAATTTCTTCCAGAGCTGATTTGTCAAAAGGCTCCACGGTGAGAAGCCGAGCCTCAGGTGCACTAACGTTAGCCAACTGATTCAGAGGTGTTTGCGACCCATAATATTCAACTTTTATGCCATCGAGTATCGAGGGTTGAGCCTTGCCTGCACGAATATGAGATAATTCTTTTTTATAGTGGGCAACAGCTTGCTTCATTTTTTTGTTGGCAGATTTAATAATGGGATCTAACTCTGGTGGTATCATAATATTCGCAGGTTAATTAATTCTTTTTGATGATGCTGTTATTTGATCAAAATGAATTTAAGAAATCTAGGAATCTTCCCAAACCACCTTTGATCCCACGGATGCATCTTCACTCAACACTTTTTTCAAGTTGCCAACCTTATTCATATCAAAAACGATGATGGGCGTTTTGTTTTCTCGGCAGAGTGTAAAAGCTGTTAAATCCATAATCTCCAATTGTCGGCTAAGTATCTCTTCACCGGTGATGGTGGAGAATTTCTCAGCATCGGGATTGATTTCTGGATCAGAATCAAAAATACCATCTACGCGAGTTCCTTTGAGGATAACATCTGCTTCAATTTCAATAGCACGAAGTGATGCTGCAGTATCGGTCGTGAAGTAGGGATTTCCGGTACCGGCTCCAAAAATAACGACGCGTCCTTTTTCGAGGTGACGAGTAGCACGACGACGAATATAAGGTTCAGCAATTTCTTCCATACGGATGGCCGACATCAGGCGCGTTTGTACGCCCATGCGCTCTAGGGAATCTTGTAGGGCCATACTGTTTATCATAGTAGCAAGCATGCCCATATAATCGCCTTGTACGCGGTCCATTCCTTCAGTGGCACCCTTTACACCTCTAAAAATATTTCCTCCTCCAACAACAACAGAAACTTCAAATCCTTCATCATGTATCGATTTAATTTCCTCGGAATACTGGGTAAGAATATCTCCGTCGATACCGTGACCTTGTTCTCCTAATAGTGCTTCGCCGCTAACTTTTAATAGAATTCGATGATAGTTGCTGTCCACGTTTTTACCTTGTGTTAATTATTGAATTGATTGTCTTTTTTAAAGTGATTGGATCAATCTTATAATCTCTTAAGCATAAAAAAAAGGCTACCGAATTGGTAGCCTTTTTTTGTGAATCGAAATGATTACGAATCATCGCCAAGCTGCAGCCGATGAAATGCCTTCACCAGCGGAGTATCATTGTTCTCGAGATACTCTTTAACAGAGAGGCTGTTATCTTTAACAAACTTCTGTTCCAGAAGAACACGCTCTTCATAAAAGCGACGTAATTTGCCTTGTGATGCTTTCTCGGCAATTTCTTCCGACTTTCCTTCTTCAAGGAGTTGTTCTTTGGCGATTTCTAGTTCTTTTTCAACGATTGAGCTATCAACACCGTCTCGTGTTACTGCCAGCGGATTCATTGCTGCAATCTGCATGGCAACGTCTTTACCCACTTCGGGATCTTCCACATCGCCTTCAAACTCAACCAATACGCCAAGCTGATTACCGGGGTGGATGTAGGAAATAAAGAATCCCTCAGTTTCAGCGTAGACAACACGGTTTACTTTAATTTTCTCACCGATTTTACCAACCATGTCTTTCACGTGATCGGCAACAGAAAGTCCGTCATGGTCAGTTTTGAGAAGTTCGTCAACGGAATCAATTTGGTTTTCGAAAACGATATCTAAAAACTGCTGTGCGCGGTCTTGGAAATCATCGTTGCGAGCAACGAAATCTGTTTCACAGTTAATTTCGAGTGCAGCGGCTTTACTTCCGTCATCACTTACGCGTGTAACGATCAAGCCTTGGTTGGCTTCACGATCGGCACGTTTTTCAGAAAGTTTTTGTCCCTTCTTGCGTAGGATTTCAGTAGCTTGTCCAAAATCGCCATCAGCTTCTTGAAGGGCCTTCTTGCAATCCATCATGCCGGCCCCAGTTTGTTCGCGTAGTTCTTTTACGTCTTTTGCAGAAATACTCATTGTTCGAGTTACGCTATTTAAATTGTTGTTCTAGGTTAATAAAGGGTGGTACAGTCACCGTTTTACTCTTCTTCATTCGAAGAGTCATCGCCGGAATCTTTTTTCTTGCGACGTTTGCGGCGTTTGCCCGTTGCCTTTGTTTTTTCTTTCACTTGCTGTTCTTCAGCTTTGCGTGCGTCTTGCGCAGCCTGATCCATTAACTGTTCTTCACTTTGTGCTTCACGCTCAGCATTGCCTTCGATAATAGCATCAGCAATTTTAGAAGTAATAAGTTGGATGCTGCGAGCAGAATCGTCATTGCAAGGTACAATGTAATCCGGAATATCAGGATCACTGTTGGTGTCGACCATTGCAATAAGGGGAATGTTCAATTTCACCGCTTCATTCACTGCAATATGTTCCTTGATTGTATCGACAACAAATATTGCCCCGGGAAGATGTCCCATATTGGCAATACCACCCAAGGTGTTTTCAAGTTTATCATACTCACGTTCAAGCATGAGAGCTTCTTTCTTGGTGAGATCTTCAAATGTACCGTCTTTACTCATACGGTCGATCTCTTCCATGCGAGAGATACTCTTTTTAACCGTGCTAAAGTTGGTGAGCATACCACCCAACCAACGGTGCGTAACAAAAGGCATACCGCATCGGATAGCCTCAGTTCTAACGATATCTTGGGCTTGCTTTTTAGTACCTACAAAAAGGATGGATTTTCCGGCACGGGCAAGTTTGGTAACTTCATCCAGTGCTTCCTGGAAAAATTTCTGTGTCTTTTTGAGGTCGATGATGTGAATCCCGTTGCGTTCCATAAAGATGAATTCCTTCATCTTAGGATTCCATCGGCGGGTAAGGTGACCGAAATGGGCACCAGATTTTAATAGTTCTTCTAAGTCAGGTGTAGTAGGCATAGGTTAGATTTATTTTTGAGTTTATCCTCTATGCAGGTCATCCTCGGCGCTAATCCCAACAGATGTTAGGACACTCGGCGCACTGAGTAACTGCATATGTGTGATTGAATTTTGTAAGTGGAAAAAGAAAACGTATTCCACGCGAATAATTAACGCTTGGAAAACTGGAACTTTTTACGAGCACCAGGCTGACCATACTTTTTACGCTCTACCATGCGGTCGTCACGTGTAAGTAGATCATGGGCTTTAAGTACATCGTGCCACTCTTCGTTGTGATCATCAAGAGCACGGGCCAAGGCATGCTGAATAGCACCGGATTGGCCAGTAATACCACCGCCCCGAACTGTTATCTTAATATCAAACTGTTCTCCTGATTCTGTTACTTCAAGAGGGAGCTTGGCGATATTACGATGTGCTTGGGTATTAAAATATTCATCCAAGGGTTTATCGTTTACAACGAAGTCGCCTGATCCTGGTTGAATATATAGTCGCGCAGTAGAAGTTTTTCTTCTTCCGATGAAGTTTTTCTGTTCCATTCGTGATTAAAGCTC
This sequence comes from Fodinibius sp., assembly GCA_041642355.1. Classification (GTDB taxonomy): domain Bacteria; phylum Bacteroidota; class Rhodothermia; order Balneolales; family Balneolaceae; genus Fodinibius. The sequence continues at coordinate 6,693 of JBEPWP010000086.1, forward strand.
GATTTTTTCTGGTTGTTGTGCTTCTTGTTCATGAACCGGACCGGCATAAACCCGAATGTTGGTCATAAGCTTGTTGCCCAACTTATTCTTTGGCAACATTCCTTGTACAGCTTTTTCAATGACTACAGTAGGGTTGTGATCCAGCATCTCTTCAGCCGAAGTAAAACGTTCGCCGCCAGGATGCCCGGTATAACGGAAATATTCTTTCTGCTGTAATTTATTGCCGCTCAGAGTAACTTTGCTGGCATTAATTACAATAACGTTGTCACCGGTGTCCATATGCGGAGCGAAGTTAGGCTTGTGCTTTCCTCTCAACAAGGAAGCAACCTTAGAAGCGACTCTTCCGAGCGCTTGGTCTTCGGCATCAACAAGAACCCAATTCTTTTCGATATCACTCGCTTTAGGGGAGTAGGTCTTGTAACTGTTAGTATCCACGGTTAAAACTTGTTTATAATTGCTTTTATGTGAAGTCTCGAAAAATAGGCTTATTTAGATCCATTTGCAACGGTGAAGTTATGAATATTTTTTAACCTGGATGAAGAGACCATTTGTAT
>JBEPWP010000087.1:0-7111 GCA_041642355.1 Fodinibius sp.
TCGGTGGGTTTATCGAGTGTTACCAAAAGCATCTGGTTTTCAAGAGCAGTGATACTAAAAATCCCCATGTCAATGCTTCCCAGCTCAATCATACGTCGCCCGGTGTTGGTCATCAAGGTGCCGAAATCGAGCGGCTGTTCCGTTTGAGCAGTGATTTCCGAGTCAATATCCAGTCGAAGATCAATAAATTGAGCTTGGGTATTAATTGAACCAGCAAAGAAAAGGACTACTCCCCAAAAGAGTATTTTTAAAATTGCGGGTGAATGTTGACTATACTTAGTCATAGCTAATTGTAATCGTATAATTACCGGTATAAGATCCTGCAGACGTATTATTTGGCACTTTTATATCCCCATATAAATAAAGATAAAAGGTTTCATATATAGGATTGGAATAGTCACTTTTGGGATCTAAATCAGTTGCATTGGTGGGTGGGGTAGGCGGAGGATTAGGCGGTTGGCTTTGTCGTTCTAAAACAGGTACCCGGATGTTAAATCCATTATCATCCCTAACATTGATGTATTTTAGCGGGACACTAGCCGGTGCTTTAACGTCTCCTAACTGATTACTGTAAGCCGCTTTAAGGGTAAAATCGATGGGATCGTTATCGGTATTTGTCAAATTTTTCGGACCAGATACGTCAATATAAATATCCAGGTATTTTACGCCTACAATCTCAATGATGGTATAATTGCCCTCATGGACATCCAGAGAATAAGTACTTCCATCAGCGATTAGGGGACCCACATCATTGAAATCAAGATCCTGCGGGGTGTTGATAACTTCCAAACCGTAGTCGGCATAGGCACTAAAATTAATTTGTCCGTACCCAGCCGTGGGAATAAGAAATAGGAGCGATATATAGCATAATATTTTTTTCATCTCCTTATATATACTCAATATCTACCGTGAATTCACCTTGATAGTTGCCGGGACTGGCTGTTGATATATCGACGCTGCCACCAATCCACAAGTAAAACCGACCGTTTTCATTAAATTCGAAGTCGCGGTTTTCGCGATCTAGTAGTTCCGCCGTTTCCTGATCTTCTGTGCTATTGCCGGCAACTTCATAATTAAAGAGTAGTGTTTCAGATCCGCGCTGTTGGGTAAGCTCACGCTGTTCCAGATAGCTGATGCGAATTTCAGAATTTGGGGTTCCAATGGCTACCATCTTTCCAGCATTGGAGCTATTTCGCGGGTTTATATTTATACGATCATTTTGTCGTTCGGCATTTTGCAAGTCCATGGATTGCATGGTGATCGTTTCAATGCTACTAATCACTTGGGCTGATACATTAATACTTACATCGCCGTTATCTTGGGCAAAGAGTGTAGTAGATTGAAGATGCAAAAGTATTAAACATCCAAGCCAGAAAATAAAAGTAGATGATTTCGTCATTATCAGGAGTTTAAAGCCGTTGATTCAATACTTTTCTACTTTCTGTAAAAAGTTAATAGCCGTTAATTGAACTTACTTTAAGTATCTACTCTCTAAAATAAAAAATGCGGAGGAGAGGTTCCCTCTGCATTAGTAAATCTTAAGGTAGATAAGTGAATTCTAAATCAGGGAATCGTGTATTCTAAATTTTAAAGTTGAAGAGGGTATGAATTTTAGTAGACATGAAGATGCTTTGCAAAGTGGTGATATGCCTCTGCAATTACTTGATGTACGTTATTTTTTTAGAGAACTGTTTGTCTTCGGCTTGCATTACAACAATATATACGCCACTGGCCAGCTGGGTGGGAGTCCAATCTATAGTATGATAATCGGCCGGACGTCGTTCATCCAATATCGTTTTTACCTTGCGTCCCAGTATATCATAGATATGAATTTGTACATTACTCTCAACCGGGGTGTTATACTCAATGGTTGTTTGACTGGAAAATGGGTTTGGATAGTTTTTGCCAAGCGAGTACTCATTAGGTACGTCCGAACCGTCTGCACCGGGCGAAATGCGAATTACAAAACGACTCTCATCAGCACTGCTTTTACTCTGTGATTTTGCTTTACTTTCTGCTGGCTGATTACGTACTAACGTAAAATTTTCTACCGTATTCTGGATCGGAGTTTTAGCTTTCGACTGCGACAAGTTAAAACTGTAGAATGTGTTTTTACGAAGATCAATCTTTTCCCCATTTTCCCGGTCCTCCAGAATCATTGTCCACTCTTCCGGTACATCGCCAAATGTTGGCCATGAAAGTGTATATTCACCGTTAATCGTCTGGCCGTTTTTGAATCCGCCTACATGCAACGGAATTGAAATCTCTTTGCCAAAAGAACGTGCCAGATTGTTAATAGACAGTTCCGTTCCGTCATCAAAAGTTGTATAAAGCTCCAGGTAGGTATCCGTTTCAAAAGGTAATAAACGATATCCGTCGTAGCGGTCTTTGGCGTTACTGCCGTCTGGGGTAAGGGTGAGGTGGGTTTCCGTCTCGAGGGTATCCGCTTCTAGTTTAAATCCAATGGAAGCCGGCTCTTTCTTGGATTTTCCGTAATAGGTTCCGCCAGTGGTTTTAGCTGATTTATCGACTGTTAAAGTGGGATTTGAACCGTTTGCTTTAACCCAGAAAGCCTGAAATGGTTTGATGAGTCCATCACTCAACGAGCCATCAATACCATTCCACGTTTTATAGCTGTTTGTGGATGGATCCCAGACGTAAATTACGTTATCGACATTTGTTTTATTCCAATTAGCTTCGTCCCAATCTAATGTTGCTCCCCAAGGATTGCTAAGTAAATTCCAACCCACCATAGATTCAACAGTATCTGCCGATGCGGTGTAGGAGATAGTTGTAAAATCAAAAGTAGAGCTTTGATTTTGATGTTCTTCGCCACTTACGTTAAGTGTTTTTGGCAGTGTATCATTGTACCTACTGTCACCATCTACATTACCAAAAATATAAAAGAAATAACCTCTTCCAGTTGAGTCTACATTTGAAAGGTGGATATTGTTGTTTATATCAGCTGGTTTTCGCCAGCGTTGGTTATCGGTGCAGGGAGTACTATTCCCGTCTTGATCAGTACACTGTGCATTTTCAAGATAGTAAAGTAGATTAGGTTGATTATTGGGATAATCGGAGTTTGCTACCCCCTGGGTGGTCAGAGGGTCCGTGAGATTTGACAAGCTAGCATTAACTGGTGAGCCCAACATAACCCACCCTTTATTTCTAATAGTTCTCCTAAAGGTAACCGAGCCATTATTATAGATTTGGTTTGGTGCAATAAGACTTTTTCCAGAGCTAATAATGAGTTCTCCATTTTCAAATACCAAGCTATCCCCATCAACAATAATATCTTCAGTAGTGCGAACACCATTGATATTATTTATTACAGCATTTTGCATTTGGCTGAGGTTGGAGATTTGTTGTCGCTGAAGATTAGGATAATTTGAGAAATCTTCGCCTTGGCGAATTCCAAAAACAACAGTTCCTTCACTTGTATCAATATTTAAAAGGCTTAAATCACCCGAAACGACTAATGTATTATTGTTAAGGATAAATTGCCCCTCACCCGTTAAGCTTTTAATATTATCAACGGTAACCCCGGCATCTTGTGCAATTTCCAACGTATTTCCATCAGTTATAGTTAATTCTGATGTATCAATAAGATTACCTGATGTAACTGTAACATCATTAAGGATATTTAGCTTTTGAGCCAGAAAGTTATCGGTTGTAATTGTCTGGGGACTGTCTCCATTTAGATTTATCTGGGAACCTGGCGTCCGGGCTAAAAAACTACCAAGACTTATATCTCCTCCAATGTTAATAGTAGTTGATTCTCCTGCTGTAAAGCTGCCCGTTCCTTCAAAATTACCACCGATATCTAATTCAGTATTATCCTCGATATCCAGATTGCCATTGACTATTGTATTTCCGGAAACCGTTATTGAATTACCTCCAAATAGGGTTAAGGAAACTCCTGATTGGATTTCGAAACTTCCCATCTCAATATTAAGGTCTAAAATTGGTAGATCTGCAATATCGGGAATAATCACAAAGTCTTCACTGGTAGGAACAGTCCCTTGTGACCAGTTTTCTGGATTTGTCCAGTCCGTTCTATTACCTGAGGGTCCTCCTGCATTTGCTGTCCAAGTATTGGGAATAACGATATCTACCGAGGCCGTTTGATTAATTGGGGTAGAACCAGTTCCATATGTTGCCGTAATTTCTACTAGCTCAACGGTGTTAGAAGATATGAGTGTGTCATGGTAAACACCCTTTGAAGGATCATAAGGTATGTTCGAGTTATTTGATAGTGTGGCATTAGGTGCTACTCCACCTGTTGTGGTATTGTTTTCTTCCAGCTGTTCTAAACTCAGAGAAACGGTATTTGATTGATATAACCTGTTATTAAATTGATCGCGTAATATAACTGTTACCACTGATTGAGAATTATTGTCGTTTTGAATGACATCAGGAACAGCTGTTACTGTGGAGGTAGAAGCATCGGGTGAAGCAGGTAATACGATGAAGGAATTACTAGTTTGAGATACGTTGTATAAATTATCGGCTGTAACCGTGAGAGTTACAGCTGAATCGGCTTCATTGATAGTTACTGAGGGGCTGGCAGTACCATTAGAGAAATTGATAGTTGTGTTGGTACCTGAATCAAATGTTGCATTTGTTGAAAGGGTAGCACTGTCATTAAAACTGTTTACTTTGTTCCCTTGGGAATCGATTGCTTCAACGTCAATATTAAATTGTTGTCCAGCTGTTTGTTCACTCGGATTGGGAAGTGTAATATCAAATGCTGTTATTTTTCCGGCTTCGAAATTAACGGTTGCATTATCATTGATAGTATTACTATCCCCATTTAAGGCTGCTGTTATATTAGCTGTTTCTCCAGCTGTAGTTGAAGAGGTGAGTTCGGATGTATAGGTACCGTCTCCCTCATCATTAGCAGTAATTGTGGTATCTCCATTGCTAAAGGTTCCAGCAGTAGTGGTGAGTTCAACTGTTTCTCCTCCGGAATCGAGATTATTGCCAAATTCATCTTTTAGTTGCACGGTTATTTGGGAAGTCGAGCTACCGTTGGCAGTAATAGACGTTGGATTGGCCGTAACTGTTGATTGGGATAAGGATATTGTATTAGATGGAAGAACGTTAAAGCTGTTACTTTCACCGGAAATGTCTTCACTCGCATCAGCATAAATTTTGGTACTACCTGTTGAAGTTAATGTGATGGGAGTTGTAACACTTGAATTGTCTTGTTGGATTATTACATCAAATCTGTCTCCGTCAATGGTATTATCAGCTGTTATAGTCAGTGTTGAATCGGAGTTAAAAGTAAAAGTATTTCCATTTCCATTTAAAGCCGTAATTGTAATATCAAAGGTTGTGCCGGCCTGTTGTTGACCAATATCGGTATCCGCAGAAGTTTTTATTTCATATCCAGCCAAAGCGTTTTGCCCAATAATTGAAAATACATCACTGTCTTTCTCTACCAGCGGGGAGCCCCCTTGTAATTGAGCAGTCAGCTGAACATCTGTTCCGGCGGTACCTGAGATAACAATATCGTTAAAGGTTGCAATACCAGTGGCATCAGTTTGGCCAGTTAAGGTACTTTGGTTGGTGTTTATAAAGCTCTTATCAATAATATTTACAGTTGTATCAGCTGCCAGGACCTTATTCCCAAATTCATCTAAAAGCTGTATTGAAGGGAAGGGTTCAATTGTTTTGTTGTTTGAACCGGTATTTGTAGGCTGCTGTACGAATGATAAATCTGAAACGGTTGCCGGCAAAACCACAATTTCATCAGAAGTCACGGTTGAAAGTTCGGAGCTTTCAAACTTAAGGCTGATGGTATCTGCGATGGTGCTACTCAACCCTGTATAGATAATTTCACCTCCACTGGCTTGTATCGTTTGGGGGCTAAAATCAGCATTACCTGAATTTAAGCCCAATGTGACTTCAGTGGTATTATCAGTGGTAACTTTATTTCCAAACTGATCCCATAGATAGAGTACGGGTTGTTGAGGAAAGGTTTGGCCGGCGGTAACGGTATCTGTTGGCTGGGTTTCAATGGTCATAGCTGTTGCCGGTCGGGGATCAACAGTAATTAGTTCAGATGGTACTGAGTTTACTCCGGAATAATTTGCTTGAATAGTAGTAGTGCCTGTTGTCGTGGGAGAAAAGATAGCACTCTTCAGATCAGTGGAAGGAGTAAGCGCCGTTTGTGGAATTGTACCACTACCTCCAGTTAGTATCCAATCGGCCTCATCATTCAAGGCAATGTTCCGTATGAAATTTTCTCCCACATCACGTGCAACAGCATAGACAGTAATAGAGTTACCTGCCAGTAAATTGTCACTTTTTTGAACTATCTGTCCGGTTCCATCAGCTTTAGTTTCTACCTGGACGTTTGAGATGGCACCAACAGCAGTGCTAAGATTTCCGTAATTTGTATCCGGACCCGTTGAACCAGTGTTTGAAATTTGTCCAGTGGTAGGCACGTTAGTAGTATTGGGTCTTAATTCAAGCCCTTGAATTTCAAGGCGACCGGGACCTTGTCCATTACCATTCGTACTACTTTGGGTATCAATAGTAAAAGTAGCTTCTGTTTGAGTTATACTTGTAAAGCTGACCTCGAGTTTTGTATTGGCAGCTCCGGTTGGTTCAATAGTAATAGTTATATCATCGGCAGTTAGGGCATCATTCCATACAAAACCACTGGGTAGTGACAAAGTAATAGTTCCTCCACCATCTAGCTGGCCTGATGCGGTTTCACGAATGGTTGGTCCGTCAATGGGGGTAAATCCCTGGGTGGCTACCGAATCAATAGAAAGATTGGTGCCTCCTGAAGCTTTGATAACATCTTGCCCAAATGTTTTAGAGGGTGAGAATAACAGAATCATTATTACACTCCCAATAATTGGGAATAAATACCCCTTCATAAATGATATGTCATTACTCCTATTCAAGCCGCCGTATTAATAGATGTTATTGCCTGTCAATGATAACTGATCTTAAAATAGAAAGTACGACAACAAAGATTGAATTAAAAAGCTTTAAAGATCAGATTAAAGCGGCTATATTGCGCTCTATTTGACGTTACATAATTATAATTTACTAATCTCTTTTAAGAGCACAGATAATCCACTCATGAAAGGCA
>JBEPWP010000088.1:0-7029 GCA_041642355.1 Fodinibius sp.
TATTTCGATGCATTCTCTGTTAAATATTTAAAAGACGAACAGCCAGAATATATTGAAGTACAGGTGCTTTCCGAGGATATGGGAGCACAGCACGAAATTACATGGACGCCTCTAAAAGGTATCACTTACGATCCCAAAAGTGATATGCTGGAATTGCAAATCGATAAATTAGATCATCTTATTTCTCATCCCCAGGAAATTTATGTTAACGAAGAGAAGAATGGCTGGCTTACTGGGATGATGGTAGTTCGTCCTGACGGGGAGAAAAGTATCATCGATATTCGCTAAAGATCAACACAAAAGGCAGTGACCATCTAAATGTGGGTAAAGCTGCGTGCATTAATTTAATATAGCTGTCCGAATTAACTACGCCCATCTATGGCTACAGAAACACAAGTCCATTTTAACAAGCAATATCTGGAAGAGGAAATACGCCAACTCGCTGAATTGCAGCAGATTACGCGTAATTCTGGATCCATGCAATCTATTGATGAAACGTTGGTATCGGCCAAAAAGACCCTCACCGAAGCCTACACCGTCTTGGCACGGGCGGCCAAGCTCAATCGGGAATTAAGTTCGGCAGGAGAATGGTTGATCGATAACTTTTATATCATACAGGAGCAGATTGTACAGCTGCAGGCAGATTTGCCGAAATCATACTACGAAAAGTTGCCTCGGCTGACTCAAGGAGAATTCAAAGGGTATCCACGAACCTACGAAATTACTCAGCTGCTGGCTTCTATAAGCGATAACATCATCGACCGGGAAAATACCAATATTGCTGTTCGGGCTTACCAGGAAGTGGATATTTTAAATCTTGCTGAGATGTGGTCGGTACCGCTTATGAATAGGTTGACTTTGATTGTCCGGTTAGCTGATCGAAGTAAAAAGCTTCTCCGAGATCGCAAAATACAGGATGATATTGATATCATCTTGAGTGATCAAATTTCCGATAATGTCGAGGAGCCTGGTTTCTTGCTGCGTAAATTATCAGAAATTGTAGATCAACAGCATGACTCCATCCGCTATTTGGTGATTTTAGCTCAACGACTACAGTCGCGCGGCATGTTTACCGAAAATGAACGCCGCTGGTTCGACTACAAACTATCACGCTGGGAAACCAATCTTGAAGAACAGCTACGAGGGCGAATTCAACAGACCTCACGGCTACATCTGAGTATTCAGAATGCTATTTCATCATTGCGAGAAGTTTCCGAAACCGACTGGTCTCTTTTTGTAGAGAGCTGTTCGGTCGTTGAACGTATTTTGCGACTCGATCCTGCCGATATGTATCAGCGTATGGATTTTAGCACGCGCGACCGATATCGTAAAAAAGTGGAAAAACTCAGTGCCCATTCAACCTATAGCGAACAAGAGGTAGCCGAGCAGGCTCTGATGATGGCCGAAAGTGCTGCCCAGAACGGGACAAAACAGCGCAGTAAGAAAATGCATATCGGATACTACCTTATTGATGAAGGCTATGCCGATATGTGTGAGAAACTTTCTTATCAAAAGCCTTTGGATGAACGCTTGCAACAGGTGGCTGAAGATTATCCCGCAATCTATTATTCATTTATTGGGATCCATTTTATTATCCTGATTGGCATTATTGGATTCGTTACCAATTTAATGGCTCGCGAAATCTGGATGATCATCCTTACACTGATCATATCCTGGCTGCCAGCACTTGATTTGTCAATTGTTTCTGTCAATCGACTCATTTCCATTTTTATTCCACCACGCATTCTGCCCAAGCTCGAGTTTGAGGGAAGTATTCCCGATAAGCATCGTACGGTAGTTATTGTGCCAACCATGTTGTCGTCACCAGCTGATGTTGAAGCGCAGTTTGAACTGCTCGAAATTCGTGCCTTGGCCAATGCCAACGAATCGTTGCAATTTGCCATTATTTCGGATTTTCTTGATGCCGATTCCGAATCAAAAGAAGGAGATGAAGCTATTATAGAAGCTGCTAGGCAACAGGTCAATCGACTGAACCTACAGCATCATAGTAAATATGGCGACAAGTTTCTGTTTTTTCATCGTAAACGGTTATGGAATGATTCGGAGCAGCAATGGATGGGCTGGGAGCGTAAGCGCGGAAAAATTGAAGAGTTTAATCGTTTGCTAAAAAATAAGGATGTCCAAACGAGCTTTATTGAAATGCCGGAAGACTTTTTGGCAACAACACAAAAGATTCCAGTCAAATATGTGATTACACTCGATGCTGATACCAAGCTTCCTCCGGGTAGTGCCAAAACGCTAATTGGTACTGCTTCGCATCCACTTAATCAAGCGGAAATTGATCCTGAGAAAAACATCGTAACTAAGGGATACGGTATATTTCAGCCTCGTATATCTATACCGCCCAAATCGGCGAACAAGACAATGTTTGCCAAAATATATTCTGGTAACGTTGGTCTAGATCCCTACACTACCGCTGTTTCCGATATCTATCAGGATGTTTTTGGGGAAGGAGTTTTTACTGGAAAGGGGCTTTACGATCTGGACGTTTTTGACGAAGTACTTGGCGATCGTTTTCCTGAAAATCATATATTATCTCATGACTTGCTGGAGAGTACCTATCTGCGGACAGCATTATTGACTGATATTGAACTTTTTGATGACTATCCCACGAACTATTTAAGCTTCTCAAAGCGGCTTCATCGGTGGATTCGCGGCGACTGGCAGATTTTGTTTTGGTTGTTTAGCAAGGTACCGAAAGAGGATAACCAAAAAGAGCCCAATCCGATCAACAGTATTTCGAAATGGAAAATATTTGATAACCTCCGTCGATCTGTAACTCCCATTGCAATGGTATTGTTCTTGTTAGCTGGTTGGATTTTTCTACCAGGCTCTGCATTGATATGGACCGTCGCCGTATTTGGTATTGTTGCCTTTCCAATTTACTCTAGTTTCTCCACCGATATTTTTCGACGACCACAGCGTGTTGGGTGGCGCTTATATCTGGATAAAATTCGTGCTGATATTAAGATGAATACTATACAGGCTGTAGCGAACTTTTTGAACCTTCCGCACCAGGCTTTTATTTCATCGGATGCCATCCTTAGGACACTTTATAGGCTGTTTAAGTCTGAAAAGCACTTACTTGAATGGACTACCGCTACGCAGGTTGAAAAGGAACATGCTAACGGATCACTTTGGAATTATTGGCAACAGATGTTTCCCAATATTGTGTGGAGTGTCCTTTGTTTGGCGTTGGTAAGTATATTTAGCACTTCCGTTTTATTTATTGCCATCCCAATTTGTCTAGGTTGGTTGTTAGCACCCTATGTGACATACTTATTAGGTCGTCCCATTAAAACAGAAAAACGAATTTTATCAGCTAAACAGTACCAAGAGCTGCGTCAATATGCCCGTAGAACGTGGCATTTCTTTGAGCAATATGTCAATGAAGAGCATTCTTGGCTACCGCCCGATAACGTGCAGGAAGAACCTTATATCGGGGCGGTAGGGCGGACATCGCCAACAAATATGGGGCTGGGGCTCACGGCAGTCTATACAGCTTTTGAAATGGGATATCTTACCCTGACCGAAATGATTGGTCGGCTCGATAAAATGCTTACTTCAATGGAAGAGCTTGATCGGTATCGGGGTCATTTTTACAACTGGTATAGTACAAGGTTAGGGGCTGTATTGAATCCCAATTATGTATCCACCGTGGATTCGGGGAATATGGCAGCGGCACTGCTGGTCGTTGAGCAGGCATTGCATCAACTGGATAAACGACCTTGGCCAAATCCGGCGTTTTGGGTTGGTTTAGGTGACACAATACATGTTTTAGAGGATCTGTTTACCGAGCTTAAGCAAAGTGGCAATTACAAAAGTTTGGTAGATGAAGTAATCGCTATCACCAGACAAATGGATGCCAAAATTCCCAATAGTGCACCGGAATCCATCAAAACCTGGAAAGAGAGGTTGGTAGCGTTACGTGGGGATGCCCAGAAACTGGATGAACTTTCAGTTGGTATTTTGGAGTATTCTTTGGAAGACATACTTAGCCATGAATGGAGCGATTGGCTTCAACGTCCTTTAATTCAGATTCAGGATCAACTGGATGAAATTGAGGAGCTTGGGGCTGTAAATGGCAAAGGCACGTTTAATACTACTGTGTATGCTGATCTCCTTATAAAAGCTTCAAAATTAAGCAGCACATGTCGACAAATGGTACAGGAGATGGATTTTTCGCTCGTATATGAATCGGATCGCGAACTATTTAGTATTGGCTATAACGTAGATCGGGCCCATCAGGATAATAGTTATTATGACCTGCTGGCAAGTGAGGCCCGGCTGGCATCGTTTATTGCAATAGCGAAGGGGGAAGTGCCGCCCAAGCATTGGTTTCGGTTAAGTCGACGCCTGACAAGTATTGAACGCAACGAAATTCTACTTTCTTGGGGCGGTACTATGTTTGAATATCTGATGCCGCTGTTGTTTATGTCTCAATTTGAGAATACGCTGCTTAGTAACACGTACGAAAATGTTGTTCTTTGGCAGCGAAATTATGGATTTCTGCGGAACAAACCTTGGGGATTTTCGGAAAGCGGATACAATGTCCGAAATCTGGAGTTGCACTATCAATATCGTGCATTTGGGGTTCCTGGTCTGGGACTACGCCGAGGATTGGCCGAAGATTATGTAGTAGCTCCCTATGCTGGTATGCTTGCACTCATGGTGGACCCTAAACATGCGTTGGGCAACCTTCAAAAATTGCGAGATGAAGGTGCTTATGGGGCAAATGGTTTTTATGAAGCATTGGACTATACCCCTCGTCACCTTTCCAATAAAGCTGATAATGCGATCGTTAAAATGTATATGGCCCATCACCAGGGCATGAGCTTATTGGCCCTGTTAAATGTATTGGATGACAATCGCGTGCAGCAATTATTTCATGATCATCCTTTGGTTCAGTCTTGTGAATTGCTTTTACAAGAACGCATTCCACGAGGAATCCCCATCAAAGAACCACGACCAATTGATGTTGAACTTGAGCCAGCCGAAGAGGAGCGGGCGAAAAACGTTGTGGATCACGCCAGTATCGAGGATCTGGATAATACTCCGCCAAGAACCCATGTTCTCTCGAATGGATATTATTCGACATTAATTACTCATTCGGGAACGGGATATTCTTATACGCATGATATTATGCTTACTCGATGGCGTTCGGATGTGGTAACCGATCATTATGGCATGTTTTTCTATATTCGAGATTTAGAAAGTGGTAATTACTGGTCGGCTGGCCATCAACCAGTTAAGCGCAAAGCGGATCGCTATGATACATGGTATCATACTGGAAAAGTTCAGATAGCCCGCGTTGACGACTGGATTGAAACATTTATGGAGATCTGTGTTTCCCCTGAAGATAATATTGAGCTTCGAAAAATTACACTGACAAACTATTCCGAACGTCAACGGCAGATTGAAATCACGAGTTATGCTGAAGTCGTTTTAAATACTCAGCAGGCCGATCGGGCTCATCCGGCTTTTTCAAACTTATTTGTTCAAACTGAATACCTGCAGGAACACCATTCAATATTAGCTAAACGACGTCCGCGGGCAGAGGATGAAGATCCCATTTGGCTAGTGCATACTATTGCCAGTGAAGATACCGACAGTTTTGCCGAAGAGCTGCAGATTGAAACAGATCGGGGGCAATTTATCGGACGTAACCGATCGATGCAGAATCCACAGGTGTTGGACAAAGGAGAAAAACTAAGCGGATCAGTTGGGAATGTAAAAGATCCCATCGTGAGTATCCGACGAGTGATAACACTTGATCCCGGAGAGAAAAAGAATATCACTTTTGGATTGGGAAGAGTTGCTAACCGTGATGAGGCAGTAGCTATGGGCGATCGGTATGATAATCCCTATGCTACGGATCGCGTTTTTGAACTTGCTTCTATCTACGGCAATGTAGAGTTGGAACATGTTGGCCTGAGCGGTGAACAAGCCCAGTATATTCAGCATCTCACGGGATACTTGATCTATAATTGCGAATCTTTACGAGCCGAAGAAGATATATTAACACAAAACAGGAAAACACAGTCGGGGCTTTGGGCTCATGGAATTTCTGGGGATGTGCCCATTTTAGTATATCATATCGATGATAAAAAATTTATGCGGGAGGTAACGGTACTGTTAAAGGCCCATCATTTTTGGCGTCAGCGCGGACTTAAAGTTGATTTGGTTTTCATGAATGATCATCCGCCATCGTATGTAAACGAACTGCAGGAATTAATTCACCAGCAGTTACAACAAACTACTGAGCGCCATACCCAGCGAGACAAAGGTGGAGTTTTTATCCTCCGGAGTGATGAGTTGAGTCGAGAAGATAATATTCTTATCAACACGGTAGCCCATGTGGTTCTTACCGGAAAACTGCCCAATATAACACAATTAAAAAATCTTGACCACGAGGAAAATGTAGAACTCCAATCATCAACATACAAACCAGTAAAACATAATCAGGGAGAAAATAAATCTAGGGATATGAGTGATGATTTGGTGTTTTATAACAGCTATGGTGGTTTTTCTGCCAACGGTCGTGAGTATGTTATTACGCTTCGGACTGATCCTGACACCAAGAAGCTGCTCTTTCCACCGGCTCCATGGGTCAATGTTATTGCAAATCCGCACTTTGGTTTTTTGACGACTGAAAAGGGATCCTCATATACCTGGAGCAAAAACAGCAGGGAAAATAAGATTACGCCATGGTCAAATGATACGGTGTTGGACCCATCAGGTGAGGCTATTTATATACGGGATGAAAATGAAAAGTTATTTTGGTCGCCTATGCCACAGCCGGTGCCTGGTAGTACTAATTATGAAGTAAGGCATGGGCACGGGTATACAACATATCGAAGTACTACCATGAATATAGAGCAGGAGGTAAGTACATGGGTGGATAAGGATGATCCGATTAAATTTGTAAAACTCAGATTGTCCAATGAAGGGCTTATGGATAAAAATCTGACGTTGTTTGAGTATACAGACTTGGTTTTGGGGGTATTT
>JBEPWP010000089.1:0-6991 GCA_041642355.1 Fodinibius sp.
ACTGGTTCTTGGCCGTTTCGACTTTTTTGAGGAAGGCCTCCGGTCCAAGAAAGCCCACTACGCGCGCCTCGCGGATTTCATTTCCTTCTGAATCTAAAAACATTACCGTTGGTACTCCGGCAATATTATACTGTTTTCTAAGTTTTTCCGCCCTTTCAGAATCGTAGCGGGTAAGGTCTACCTTCATCCGAAGAAAATCCTCGGTGCTTGCAATGACTTCCTCATCTACATAAGTCTGTCGCTCCAGCTCAATACAGGGGATACACCAGTCGGCATAAAAGTCGAGGATGACCGTTTTGTCTGTTTCCTCAATTAAATCTGCATTATATTCTTGCCACTTGATGCCCTCTTTTTGCAGGTTTTGGAATAGAAAGAAGGCACCGATGAGTGCTGCAATGCCGGTAGCATATTTGAACCATCGAAAAAATTTCTTGCTATTGGCAGAGCGTTCCAGGAATCCAAGATAGATACCACCGGCAATTAATGTTACTAGTACCGAGTACATGGTATATTGTGGGAAAAATGCCAGAGCCAGGTAAAAGAGGGCTACGCCCACCAGCACAACGCCAAACAGCTTTTTAACCCAGACCATCCAGACTCCGGATTTAGGCATTTTGTTGAGATATCCGCTGAACGTACCGAGGAAGAGGTATGGAATTCCGAGTCCGAGCGCCATGACAAAGAAGACAAAAAATCCAAATACAGGACTACCCTGAGCACCGACAAAAGCAAGCAGCGCAATAACGGGCGGGCCAATACACGGCGCGGCAAAAACACCTACCAGTAAACCAGATAAAAAGTGACCGATATAACCAGTTGTTTGTTGCGTTTTACCGAGCTTTTGCATCATCCAGGCCGGAGGTTGTAGCTCATAAAGTCCAAACATGCTGAGCGAAAGCAGCAGGATGAGAACACCGATACCGCCCAGAACCCAGGGACTCTGCATCCAGCTACCGAAAAGATCGCCGGTATAGGCGGCTATTACTCCCAGCACGCTATACATCGAAACGATACCCAGTACATAGACCAATGCGCGAGAAAAGGTACGAGCTGTAGAGGTGCTTTTTTTATCCGAGGTACCCCCAAAAAGAGAAATAGTTACCGACAGCATGGGATACACACAAGGAGTTAAATTAAGCGCAAGTCCGATCAAGAAAATACTTAAAAAAGCCCAGATCGCTCCTTGCTCACTAAACATCGAGGCTATTTCATTGGCACTACCACTACCCTGCGATACAGCTCCCTGATTAGATTCAAGATCACTAAAAAGATCGTTATTGGCTGGGATGTCCTCTTCACCTACGGTGAACGGAAATTCGAGTTCTACATTGTTAGGAGGCAAACAAACCTCGTCGCTGCAGGCCTGTATCGTAAATTGTCCTTTAAGCGTATAAGAATCCTTTTCCAGGTTACTGCTGCTTTTTGCTTTTAAAAGTACATGCGACGTACCTTCATAGACATCCAGAATTTCTTCGGCAAAGCTGAATTTCTTTTGCAGTGGTTTGGGATACTGTATATCAGAAACAATAGCCCGGTCACTGCTTTCCATCTCCAGCTCTACGCCTATCAGGTAATCGAGCGGGGGATTGTGTGCATTCAAGTGCCATCCCTCGTCGATATCCATGGCGACGGCAAACTCTACTTCTGATCCCGCTGTGACGGTTTCCTGACCGGGAATCACTTCAACTGAAACTTTATCAAGCGTGCCACCCGAACCGCTCGAACCTCCAAACGATTGGGCCTGCAAAAGGGCAGGAAAA
The DNA here is from genome assembly GCA_041642355.1 of Fodinibius sp. Taxonomy (GTDB): domain Bacteria; phylum Bacteroidota; class Rhodothermia; order Balneolales; family Balneolaceae; genus Fodinibius. Next base: position 1,761 of record JBEPWP010000089.1, read on the forward strand.
AAGGTGACAGCAACGAGAAGAAAAGTGGTAAGTAGTTGTCGGGTTGTCTTAAGATTCATAGGATAAATTGGTTCTAACCAGTTATAAAATAGAATTATCTATTGGCTAACTTTGTGAGAATGGGCTTTAATTTTTCTTTGGTAAGCATGCCAGGTGCTACATACTCTACTTGTCCCTTTTTGTTGATGATTAATGTTGTCGGGATCGCTCGAATAGGTCCATACTGACGAGATACATTTCCGTCATCCACCATGATGGGATAATTGATACCCATATCTTTGGCATAGGGACGAACTTTATCCCAGCCCTCCTCATCAAGAGAAACGCCTGCAAATAGTACACCGTCGTCCTTCATTTCTTCATAAAGCTCCATAAAATCAGGGATTTCTTTGCGGCAAGGGGCACACCACGTCGCCCAAAAGTTGAGTACTACAACTTTACCTCGTTGATCAGACAAAGTAAAGTCGTTGCCTTCCATGGTTTCGAGGGTAAAGTCAGGAGCTTCTTTAAATTCTTGTTGGGATGAGTTCTGGGTGTTGGCAGTTTGTTTTGTAGATGTTTGTGCCTTATCAGCAGAGGCCCGTTCATTTGGGGTGCCACACGCAATTATTGACAGGGTTATTGGGATAATGAAAAATATAAGTATTGAAAATCGAGAGAAATTCATGATTAAATAAATTCTTAGTTGGAAATTTCTTTTGCTTCAAAAGCAGGTTGTTCAGATTGTTTTCGCTTTGATATATCTGGAATGGGAACCTCACAGGCTGCTCGGCCGCTTATCGTTGAGGGATCAATCATTTTTCCGGAATTAACGATTGCAGCGTTATCCTGTTGTTCACTGAATAAATCATAGCCGGCAATCCCAAGCAGTATAACTACTGCAAGTAACGGGATTAGCTCTTTACGTTGTTTTAATAATTGCATCTGTTATCAGTTTAAAGAGTAATCGTTTTATATCCTTTTTCCTGCAATTCAAAGATGCGGATAAGTCCATTAGGTTCAACGCCTACACCTTCAGGCAGTTCTTCTTTATCCATCGAGAAATTATTCATGGACATTCCACAAGCTGTCAACGTTATGCCTTTTTGTTTGGCTTCGTTAATAAGTGATTTATGCTTGTTGATATTTGTGATTTTTTTGCCGCAGATGACTACTTCAAATTTATTAACAGCATTTGGGTCATCTTCGGTCATCATGTCAACGGTTTTAACGGCCGCTCTTAGATGATTATAGTTGCGAACAAGAAGTGCATAGTTATTGCTTTGTTCATCGGATTGTATGGCTGATGTTTTATTTTCGGTTGTAGATGGTTGCGCTTGGGTTGAAATAAAAGTTCCTGCAAGTAGAAAAAGAGTAAGAAAAAGTAGTTTGTAGGTTTTCATAATCTAAAAATTATTTTCGTATTTAATTTTCCTGTTAGCCAGATAATGATCTGCCGAATAATGAGCACTGCCGTTAGCCATAAAATGGATGAGACCACCCATCAAACCAATATTTTTAAAAAGTGGTCCTAAAGTATGAAGGCCCTGCAGTTGTATAACTATGGTAATGGGGATGATGATGAGAAACAGTGATAATGCTGCCAGCCGGGTTTGGAATCCCAGTAGAAGCGAAAGTCCACCCGCCACCAAGCCGATACCTACTAATAATACCAGCAGTTCAGCCGAAAAATAGGTGGTAAGCCAGGCTCCCAGATCTGAGTTTTGAAGCCGACCGGATACGGCAGAGGTCACAAACAGGTGGTTGCCACCCGCGACGATAAAAATCAGGCTAAGCATGATTCTAAAGATACCTTCGGCCTTCTTTTTTGGGTGTTGAATAAAATGCTGCATTTCAATTTGGTTGAATTCATAATCGATCAGATAGCGAACCCATAGTAGGTATATCGAATGGTGCTACTGATATTAAAAGAATAGTTCGACCTGAGAGAAAAATTAGGTCGGGGATATATCAACCGAGCCGAGGAGGGTCGGGCTCTTGAAATACAAATATTTGAGAGGAGAGTACGGCGTTATTAAAACCGATGTTTAGTTGCTGTTCTCCCGGGTTGAAAGAAAAATCACTTTCTGCCGGAAGAAGATTCATTAAAAAGTTACAGCTCGTAATGGTTTTGGGCTGTGCGTCATCGGCATTCGATTTAGACGCATGTTGATAAAGGGGATCAACTTCTGCGGAAGGTTGAGAAATACTTCCGTTGGTAAGCTGTTGACAAAACGTTTTTGATCCTGACTCAGAACTGCCAATATTGCCCAATTGCGCAACATTTTGCTGGAATATAGCACTACCTAACGCAAAAACAAGCGCGAAAAAGAAAATATGCTTTATGGCGTTAATCACTTGGCAGTTTGTTATTTGGTTTCTGAATAAAAGCAGCTACTAAAGTACTAAAAATACTATTCATTATCTATGGGTCGTTGTTATTATCATAGCTTATAATAACACCAGCAGACTTAAATTATTTTACAGAATCCTAATTCGAAATCTCCTTAAAAGCACTTACTTTTTGGTGTAAAATAATTTTACTAAAACAGGCGACTTATGAAGTTGATGAAAACCATTTGCAGTACATTTCTCATGTTGTTGATATTTACATCAGCAGGATGGGCGCAAGAAACTCCACAACCAAAATCAGCGGCGAATAATCCCAAGCTGGTCGTTAATATCGTCGTAGATCAGCTGCGTTATGATTATATTCCGTTGTATTGGGATAAGTTTGAAGATGATGGATTCAAACGATTAGTGAAGAAAGGCTTCAGTTTTGAAAATAATCACTTTAACTACTTTCCCACCTTTACTGGCCCGGGACATGCTTCCGTTTATACAGGAACGACCCCCGCAACGCACGGGATCGTAGGTAATGCTTGGTACGATCGCAGTATTGATGAAAGCATGTATGTGGTTTCAGATTCTACCGTAAATCCGGTAGGAACTGATAGCGATGCCGGCCAAATGTCGCCCCGAAACTTGCTGAGTACAACCGTTACGGATGAGTTGAAATCAGCTAGTCCCGAAAGTAAGGTGATTGGGGTTTCATCCAAAGATCGCGGTGCAGTATTGGCGGCTGGACATCGTGGCGATGCGGCTTATTGGTATGAGGGCGAAAGCGGTAAATTTGTGAGTAGCTCTTTTTATGTTTCTGAACTACCGCAGTGGGTGCAGACTTTCAATCAAGAAGGCTTAGCCAAAGAATTTGCGAATACCACTTGGGAAACGCTGCTGCCGATGGATCAATATACCGAAAGCAGTGCTGATGACAGATCCTATGAAGGGACGTTTGAAAATGAAGATGCCCCTGTTTTTCCGCATGATTTAGGAGCCAATCGCGGAGATGGATACGGTATAATCAATTCTACCCCTTTTGGTAACACCTTGATTACTGAATTAGCTAAATCAGCGATTGATGGTGAGAGTCTGGGATCTGGAGATGCTACGGATTTTCTCGGGGTAAGTTATTCCTCCACGGATTATGTGGGACATATGTACGGACCACATTCAATTGAATTGCAGGATACTTACCTGCGGCTTGATCGCAATATTGCCGATATGTTGGATTATCTCGATGAGGAAGTGGGGGAAGGCAATTACTTGATTGTGCTAACCTCCGATCACGGGGTAGTGGATGTTCCGCAGGAGCTGATCAACAAGAACCTGCCTGGCGGATATTTTGACAGTGATACAGCTGTTGATGAGCTTTCTGAATTTCTTGCTACTGAGTTTGGCAATAAGGATTGGATCGAAGATTATACCAACCAGCAGGTATACCTTGATCGCGATTTGGTTGAAGAAAACGGACTTTCGCTTAAGGTAGTGCAGGATAAAGCGGCTGACTTTCTACTTCAGTTCGAAGGTGTACTATCAACAAATACAGCTAATAATCTGCAGTACAAAAATTATAGCAGTGGACAGCAGAAGATGTATCAAAATGGATTTATGTATGATCGTTCGGGAGATGTGTTTATTCAGCTGAAATCGGGCTGGCTAGATTCGGATTACCCAACCGGAACTTCTCACGGATCACCTTACAACTACGATACCCACGTGCCGCTTATTTTTTACGGATGGGGTATTGAGCAAGGCAGTACAACGAGAAAAACGTCGATTCCACAAATAGCTCCAACGATTTCTAATATCTTGAATATTCCCCTTCCCAGCGGTTCGGAAGCTAATATCTTACAGTTTGAGGAGTAAAATAATTCCCTTTGTCACGAAGCAGGGCTACGTAACGAGATTTAACGCTATTTGAAATAGCATACTTGTAGGACGGGATGATATCCCGTCCTTTTTTATTTGACGAGATAAAAACCTAGCCAGACAAATGCTAATCCCAATACGAAGCTGGCTGTGGCATACAAAAAGGCGTATCCGATTTGTTCGTGCTGCAGCAGGGAAAAGAATTCATAGGAAAAAGAAGAGAAGGTCGTAAACCCGCCACAAAATCCGGTGGCTAAAAGCAGTCGCATAGATTTGCTAAGATTACCCTCGAGTGCGGCTGCAATAATGATTCCGATCAAAAAGGAACCTACAATATTTACGGTGAGCGTACCAAAGGGAAAGGTGGATTGCGCGCTGATATTTATGTAATGACTAATCAGATAGCGGAAAATGCTGCCGACAAACCCTCCAACGCCAACTACTAATATGGATTGTAGCATGTAATAACTCCTGTTAAATTATTTTAAATATTTGTAGGTGTCATGCTGAACTTGTTGTGTCCCGGCTATTCGAGGTTTCCGCATCTGTAATTATCTATTTGGGTACACTGACCTTGAAATAATTCAGGATGACACGAATTTAATTGTTAACAGGAGTCATCAGCTCAGACAGCAGTCGGAGCGGTTAAAGGCGAACTCCATCGCCGGTGCAAATTTATGCAATGTATTGCACTGATGCCATCACTGTGAGGTACAGAGAAGTTATTTTTGTATTTGTACTGGTGCGGTGGTAGTTACGGTGCCTGCACGAGCAAATTCTAGGGAGATCTGCAAGGTATCGTCCACTGCGATATCTTTTTTCAAGCCAATAAGCATAAGGTGTAGACCGCCGGGTTGGAGCTGTAGTTTTTCTCCGGCTGGGATTATTTGCTGCTCGGCCGGACGCATGCTGGTGGTACCGTCATCGTTTTCAATGGACTTGTGTAGTTCTACCGTTTCTGTGGCATTACTGTGGAATGACAGTAGTGTATCGGTGGAGGCGGTACCGTTGGAAATGCGGAGGTATACAGCGCTTTTACC
>JBEPWP010000090.1:0-6983 GCA_041642355.1 Fodinibius sp.
TATTGAATGGTACTTTAGTTACCAAATCACTTACAAGGCAGCCCACTATTCAGGGAAATCTGAATGTGAATCGGTTTAGAATGAATGACCGTATGGTTGGCGATGTTCGTTTTAACAGTGAGTATAACCCTGATTTGCAACGGTTTGACACGCATATTGATGTGTTAACAGATAGTACGAAATATCAAGACTATATTGAATCTAATGACGGTATTGGTCAGGATATGCGGCTTGATGGCTACTTTTTGACTCCAGATCCGTCGGTGCACCAGGATACCGTATACTATTTTGATGGTAATTTTGAGCAGGTTGACCTGTGGTTCTTGGCGGTTATTGCAGATAATGTATTTGCCGAGGTTGAGGGTCAGGCTTCGGGATCGGGTTATATTACCGGAAACTTGGAGGATTATAATTTTGAGTCGCAGTTTGAAACGCAAAACGTATTTGCGCGGCCCGAATTTTTAAATACCAACTACTTTTTGAGTGGCCCCGTGCAGTTTAATAAAGATGAAGGGGTAATACTCGATTCGTTAACCGTGATGGATACTAAAGGTGGAACAGGAACGATTTGGGGAACGGTAGATCTTAATGATTTTGATCCCATCACCTATATAGATTTATCGCTGGACATGAATCAACTGCAATTCCTGAACAGTAAAATGGATCCGGATGTCCCTTTTTATGGCAATGTATCGGGTACGGGACTTATCAGGCTTTCGGGTGATAATACTGATATGTATTTGCGCACAGAAAGGCCCGTACAGGTAACGGATGATTCTGAGGTCTCGATACCTTTACTTGAGGAGACGGAACTGCAGGAGGGGGGAAAGTTTATTCGTTTTGTAGATTCTTTTGATGAAGTGTATGAAAAATCGGAGACTGATGTAGAACCTACTGCCGAACAAACTGATAGGGCGGAAGAGGCCTTGGAGGAAGCGTTGGAAGATCTGACATTTACCGAGCGTTTTGATCTTGATTTGCGATTTAACGCCTCCGAAAACCTGAGTGTAAATCTAATTTTTGATCCTGTAACGGGTGAAGTACTAACGGCACAGGGGATCGGTCAAATGCGTATTACCATGCAAGATCAGGATGTACAGATGTTTGGCCAATATAATATTAATGGGGGGACCTACCAGTTTGTAACGGGAGAAATTATCAGTCGTCGACTTCAACTGGAATCCGGAGGAACCATTGTTTGGGAAGGGCCACCCGATAACGCTCGGTTGGACATTAGTGCAGTTTATAATGCCCGTCCCAATGTATCAACACTGCTAAATGAGGATGGTTTGGGAGACCAAAGTCAGAATGGAAATCAACAGGTTCCGGTAGACCTTATTGTAGAAATTAATGGGACGCTTAATAGTGTTGAAAATAATTACTATTTTAGACTCCCGTCTACGATGGAGCTTTCCTCAAATTCAACTTTGCAATATACACTTAACCAAATCAACCGAGACGAACAGCAAAAATTGCTGCAGGCCACCAGTATACTTTTTACAGGCCAGTTTATTCCCACGCAAGGGATGGGAAGTGGCACTGCAACTTTGAGCCAGAATCTTACGCGCGGGTCTACCTATGTAAATCCATTTTTATCAAATCAGGTAAGTTCGTTACTGTCCAATCAAATAAATACATTACTTAATAGTGATGTGAGTCGCCTTGATATTGATTTTAATTTGAATGCTTATAACGAAGTAGATTTGGGTATTGCTTTACGCTTGTATAACGATCGCTTGATTCTGCGTCGTGAGGGGCAGATAACGGGAGGCGGAACACAAAATACGCCGGGCGATCGTATTGGTGACTTGAATGCTACGTATCGTATCAGAAAGGGATTGTCGTTAACAGCCTTTCACCGGCAGGATCAGGCTTTGAGTAATGTGCAGGGGCCGCAAGCTGGTGATGTAACACCTTACGTTGATGGATTGGGGGTTGAATCTCAGGTGCAATTTAATACCTGGCAGGAATTAATAAATCGAATAAAAGGAATTTTTGGGATGAACAAAGATTCCGAAAACAATGAATAGTAATTTTTTGTTGCTTAAATGAATGCAACACAGAAAAGAAATAAGAAATTTTTAAAACGTTTTTACTCAAATAATTAATGAAGAAAAGTAAGAAAGAAACATTTGAAGATATTATTCTCGATATTTTGCAGAATAATCCGGAGGCACATCTGCCATTCGATGTACTGCAAAATATCTTGAAAGTAGAAAGCAAAAAAGATAATCAGCGTCTTAAAGACGCCATTAACAGTTTATACGACCGCAATTTAATCGTTAAGCGAAAAGGCGGGTCTATTCAGTTTTCACCGAATGGCGGCAGTGACGAAAGCAAGAAAGATCGTAATACCGTAGTGGGTAAAATGGATATTAGCCGCCGTGGCACGGGTTATCTGATTGCTGAAGGTTTTGAGGAAGATATACGAGTTTCCTCGAAAAACCTTGGCACTGCTTTGCAGGATGATACAGTGAAAGTGAAACTCTTGAGAAAAAAAGGCAAAAAAAGCCGGCAGGAAGGAAAGGTTGTTGAGATTGTTGAACGCGGACGTAGTATATTTGTCGGCATTCTGAAAAAGCAGGGGAAGCAGAATTATATTATTGAGCCCGACGAAAAATCAGCGCATACCGATTTCTTTGTGCTTCCTAACAATATTGGGGAGGCGAAGCCGGGAGAAAAGGTGGTTTTTGAGCTGGTAGATTGGGTGCATCCTAAATCGTTGCCGGAAGCTAAAATTGTGGAAGTACTTGGTGAAGAGGGTACTAACGACGCTAATTTGCTTTCTATTTTGGCTGAAAATCAAATCAAAGCCGGATTTCCTGAAGAAGTAGAGGATTACGCCCAAAATATCAATCGGGAGATAACTGGGAAGGAAATTGAACGCCGGCGCGATATGCGAGATGAAGTGGTTCTGACGATAGATCCCGATACAGCCAAGGATTTTGATGACGGACTAAGTATCAAAATGCTTGATAACGGCAATTATTACTTGGGGGTTCACATTGCTGATGTTACACATTATATGCCACAAAATACGGTACTTGATGAAGAAGCTATAAATCGAGCGACCAGTGTATATTTGGTGGATCGCGTTATTCCCATGCTTCCAGAAGTTCTGAGTAACGATGTCTGTAGTTTAAATCCACGTGAGGATAAGCTGGCTTTTAGCTGTTTCATGGAAATTGCTCCAAACGGTAAGCTTGTAGATTATTCCATTGAAGAAACCATCATTCATTCCAACAAACGCTTTACCTATGAGCAGGCACAGGAAATTATTGATGGCAACGAAAGCGAGTATTCCCATCAAATCCAAACGGCCGCCAAATTAGCGCATGTACTACTGGATAAACGTTTTCGGGAGGGAAGTATCAACTTTGAGACGCCCGAGCCCAAATTTGTGTTAGATGAAAATGGCAAGCCCATCGACGTAAAGATTAAAGAACGATTGTTTGCTCACCGGTTGATTGAAGAATGTATGTTGATGGCGAACCGTACGGTTGCCAAGTATATCGAGGATAAGCGAAAGCAATCCAACAAAGAGAAGTCGAATGACCTTTATCCATTCCTATATCGTATTCATGACCAGCCCGACCTTGATAAGCTCAAAAATATTGAGGAAAATGTGAAACCGATAGGGATCAATTTCCATATTGATAGTCCGACGGTAAGCTCCAAAGCAATTAATGTTTTATTGGAACAGATAGAGGATACATCGCTGGAACTAACTATTAATGATTTAATGCTTCGAGCGATGTCGAAAGCGGAATACAGTCCCGATAATATTGGGCATTTTGGGCTGGGTTTTGAAAATTATGCACACTTTACTAGTCCTATACGGCGTTATCCTGATGTGTTGGTGCATCGTTTGTTGAAAAGTTACCTTACCGGTAAACCTAGTTATTCATATAACGAACTAAAAAAGCTGGGATCGCATTGTAGTGAAAGAGAACGTGCTGCAATTGAGGCTGAACGCGATTCGGTTAAATTAAAACAGGTAGAATATCTGAGTGAGCACGTTGGAGAAGATTTTGACGGTGTTATCAGTGGCGTTATGGACGGTGGTATCTTTGTCGATTTAAAAGATATCCACTGCGAAGGAATGGTTCGTGTTAGTGATCTTGATGATGATTATTACGAATATGACGAAAAACAGCATTGCCTGATTGGTAGAAATCATGGAAAAAAATACCAGTTAGGAAAAGAAGTTCGTGTTAAAGTCGTTAGAACTGATGTGAAAGCACGGCAAATAGATTTAAACCTGGTAGATTAGCGGCAATAAATTATAATGTGTATCCACTTATGAAATTCTCACAATTTCTTCGGCGATTTCTGGTAGTTCTTTTTCTCACCGCTTTTGTCGGTGGAATATTACAAGAGGCGCAAGCCCAATATTTCTCATTTGGAAAAAACAGGGTTCAGTATAACGACTTCGACTGGCGGTATATACAGTCAGAGCATTTCGATGTCTATTATTATCAGACAAAGAATTACGATCTGGCTAATTTTACGGCCTATTCGATGGAGTCGGCCTATAAACAGCTGAGTGAGGATTTTGATCATGAGATTGCCGATCGTATACAGGTCATTATCTATGATTCGCACAACGACTTTTCTCAGACTAATGTAGTGCCGCTGCCGGTGGATGCCGAGGGTATTGGTGGGGTAACAGATGCGTATAAAAACCGCGTTACAATGCCTTTTGATGGGAATTATGCAAAATTTCGGAGCACCCTTCATCATGAGCTTGTCCACGCTGTGATGAATGACATGTTTTATGGGGGGAATGTGCAGTCGCGCCTGAGTGGTAATGCCCTTCAAATTCCGTTGTGGTATAGCGAAGGTATGTCTGAGTATACTTCAATTGGATGGGATTCCAATACTGATATGTGGATCCGCGATGCAACAATCAATAATTATCTTCCCCCGATTCCACGTCTTGGTGGGTATTTTGCTTATCGAGGAGGGCAATCGGTGTGGAACTATATCGCCGAGGAGTACGGTCGTCCTAAGATTACAGAAATTATGCAGACGTTGCATAACCAGCGGAATCTAGAAGTTACAATAAATAGAACGCTTGGTTTAAGTTTAGAGGAGCTCTCGGAGCGTTGGCAGGATTTTTATCGAAAGCGGTACCTGCCAGAGGTTGCCAATAGAGAAGATATTACGGCATTCGCCGACCTGTTAACGGAACGCGACAAAGCCGGAACCTACAATACAAGTCCCGCCGTATCGCCCCAGGGGGATAAAGTAGCGATGATTACCAACGAGCGCGGTTATTTTGATGTGGTTGTAATTAGTGCTATTACGGGTGAGAAAATTAAGACCCTCATAAAAGGGGAGGACAACCTAAACTTTGAAGAGTTGAATATTCTCAACCCGAATTTGACGTGGTCTCCCGATGGACAAAAGATTGCACTATCCAGTAAATCAAAGGGTTCTGACAATCTAGCTATTGTTGATTATGAAACCGGTAAAGTGAATATGATTCGGTTTCCTAAAGTTGATGCTATAGGTTCGGTTGCGTGGGCACCTGATGGCGATAAAATTGCTTTCGATGGAAATATTGGTCCAAATAAGGATATTTATGTTTATAATCTTGAAACGCAGGAATTTAATAACGTAACCAACGATGTCTTTTCGGACTATGAACCTGCCTGGGGGGACGATTCTGAAACGCTTTATTTTGTTTCGCATCGGGGTAACCAGGTGCGCTTGAATAACGTGCAGAATACCTCACGCTTACTTATAGATGAAGATCTGTATACCTCCGATATTTATTCGGTTCAGTTAGGTTCTTCAACGGCTCAGCGATTAACAAGTACGCCTAATTGGGATGAAAACCAGCCCGTAACCAGCCGGGACGGAAAACTTTTTTACATTTCTGATGAAAATGGAATCCCAAATATTTATCAGATGGATCTACAGGATCGAACCTCATCACCAGTTACCGATCTGCAAACTGGCGTTATGCAGATGTCGATCAGCGCTGATGCCAGTCGACTGGCCGTTAATTCTATTAATGAGGGCTATTTGGATATTTTTATGATTCAGTCGCCGTTAAGTCGTATTAAAGATCAGCCGCTGGAGCCTAATGAGTGGGCCAAGAGAAGGGCAGAGGAATCAAAAGCTGAACGTGTGCCGGCCACTAAGTATGCACGCGAAATGTTGACGACTCAACCGGTAGATTCAACCAGCTTGACGGATGCTGTTGCTTCTCAAATAGATGATGATTCAAAAGAGGCGTATGTAGATACTACCGCTGACCAGCAAGCTGCTACTGAGCAAGATACCACTGAAAAGCAGCAACAAGATGAGGCTGATAACTTTGATTTCCGAAATTATGTGTTTGACTCTACGGTAGAAGAAGATACAGCCTTCGTGGAGGAATATATGGATGAGGCAAAATTTAACATAGAAGGGAATCAAACGGATGATGGCCGGTATATTCCCAAAGAATACCGACTGCGATTTAGTACAGATATTATTTATGCTGGGGGGAACTTTTCTACGGCTTACGGCACGTATGGCATAACTCAGATTCAGTTTAGTGATCTACTGGGGAATCACCAGATTTCGTTTGGCACAAATCTGAACCTCGATTTGCGAAACAGTACATACTTTCTGCAATATGCCTATTTAGAAAATAGGGCTAATTGGCAATTTACGTTCTTCCATAATGCCAGTAATTTTCAGGATTTTTCTGGCCAGCTTTACCGATTCCGATCATTTGGCGGTGGAATAAATATGCGATATCCCTTTGATAAATTTCGTCGTATTGATGTTGGAATTTCGGGCGTAGGCATCGCACAGGACTACAGCATTGCCTATGCTGATACTAGTCAAAATGAGTCTACGGCTTTTGCATATCCGCAAGTTATATTTACTAGTGACAAAACGCTGCCCGGGTATATTACTCCTTCCGGTGGTTCGCGTTATTCATTGAGCCTTACCGGTAGCCCTCCCATCACCAGCGAAACGTT
>JBEPWP010000091.1:0-195 GCA_041642355.1 Fodinibius sp.
ATATGATGTATGAGATTCCCCGGGACGAGTTTTTTGCTATTCCTACGGCCGAGGTCCCGGTTACGAATTTCCATCGTGATGAAATTTTAGAGGATCAGCAGTTACCACTTTATTACACAGCCTATACCCCTTGCTGGAGACGTGAAGCAGGTTCGTACGGCAAAGATGTTCGGGGACTAAATAGGCTGCATCAGT
>JBEPWP010000091.1:205-6931 GCA_041642355.1 Fodinibius sp.
GGAATTAGTTAAGATTGTATATCCCGAAACGGCATATGACGAGCTTGAAAGTCTGCGCGAACATGCCGAATCACTTCTCGAAGAGCTGAGTATACCGTATCGCACGTTGTTAATGTGTACGGGAGATATGGGTTTTACACAATCCAAGAAATATGATCTTGAAGTGTGGAGTCCAGGTCAGAAGCGTTGGCTAGAGGTTAGCTCCTGCTCTAATTTTGGCAGTTTTCAAGCCCGCAGAATGATGCTCCGCCGTAGAAAAGACAATGGTGATACAGCATTTGTCCATACACTCAATGGATCAGGTTTGGCGTTACCTCGCGTGTTGGCAGCTATTTTGGAGATCTATCAACAAGAAGATGGTAGTATTGAAATACCCGAAGTGCTACAACCATTTATGGGGACAGATATTATTAAACCGGAAAATTAAGTCAAGCAAAAAATGGTTTATGGAGCAGGATATTTGGGGAAGCCGATCACTTGCAGAAAATGAGATAGAATATTTTACACTTGGAGATCTTCATCTTTGGATAAAATACAGGAATGAAGAGGTTTGGATTGCTCATATCTACAAGGATGAGCTTAAAAGGAAAGCTGTTTCTGGTAAGCCTCCTAAGCAGATAGAGTGGGCTCGATGGGCACACAAAAATATTGCGCCTGAAATTAAGATTTCACCTGTTTATCCGGATAAACCATTGGTAGTACAATCGGAGTATAACCTTAAGGTAAGTCCCGAAACACGGATACAAATCTTTACGCGCATACCTATCTGGGTTCGTATATCGCTTGCTAATAATGGTTATGAACTCATCGAACTGACCACAAAAAAGCTGTCGAGAACTTGGTTTGGCGATTTTACTGAAGGAGAACTTTGTTATCACGCTTCAACAAAGGCTCGCAGAGATCTATCCAAAGTTGATAAAAAACCTTATTTAGTAAGCTGTCCGATTAATATTGTCAATAAGTCTGATGAAGAGCTTACTTTTTCTAATTTTTGTTTTCGGGTTGAACGGCTGAGTATGTTCCTCCATGAGAATGAGTTGTGGGCCGATGAAACAGAGATTATTTATCAGGGCGAAGATTTACACAGTGAAATTATCATGACGGGTAAACTTCCAGAGGGCATCACTAAAAGACAGCTGCTTACCAAGCCCCGAAGAAAGACCCATAAGAGTTTGGCCACCCGAACGTTTAAACGACTATTTAAAGATACGGTTCTGATTGATCGTTAAATAAACTACTTCAATGGATCTATTTAATATTTACAGTTATTTGCCGGAAGAAACGGTGCACCAGGTTATAAGGGTTTTATTAATTATTGGTATTAGTATCCCGGTTTTATTACTGCTAAGAGGATGGGCACGGCGTTTTTTTACGAAGAAATATGCTTCTCACTATGGGATGCTGGCTGGCAAGGTAGTTTTTTACACCGGTATTATTTTGATGATTATTACCGTGCTTGGTCAGCTGGGTATAAGCCTGGCACCGCTGCTTGCCGGTGCGGGTATTGTTGGTGTGGCACTTGGTTTTGCATCACAAACAAGCGTATCGAATATTATTAGCGGGTTATTTTTAATTGCTGAACAGCCGTTTAAGGTAGACGATATTATCAATGTTGGGGGTACAATAGGTATTGTGATGTCAATTGATGTGCTGTCAGTAAAGCTGAGAACTTTTGATAATATGTTTGTGCGCATCCCGAATGAGACGATCATAAAAACACAGGTCATTAATTTAACGCGATTTCCCATTCGTCGTTTCAACGCAAAAGTATCGGTTGCATACAAGGAAGATATCGAGAAGGTACGTGAAATTTTGTTAGATGTGGCCGAGAAGAATCAGCATTCGCTAAGCGAGCCGGAGCCACAAATTATTTTTGAAGCTTTTGGTACTTCATCTATTGATTTAGACTTCAGGATTTGGGCACCTGTTGATGAGTGGATTTTCTTAAAGAATACTATACAGGAAGAGATTAAAAAACGGTTTGATGAAGAAGGAATAGAAATTCCGTTTCCGCACGTATCTTTTTATACAGGGGAAGCGTCAAAGCCGTTGCCTATTGAGTTAGTCCAACAAGCAGAATCGAATATTTTAAGTGAAGAAGATCACAAATAGGCTATGTCCACGCTATTAGTTGGAACCAGCGGTTGGTCATATAAAGGATGGAGCAGTTTTTATCCGGATGATATTCCAAAAAGGGATTATCTTAAGTATTATACAGGGCGATTTAATTCGGTCGAGGTAAATGCAACATATTACAATCTTCCTTCTGAAAATGCTGTAGATAACTGGAGAGAAGTAGCTCCCAGAAATTTCCATTTTTCTGTAAAAGGTCATCGGCGTATTACTCACTACAACAAGATGAAAGATATTGATGAACCTTTACGTCAATATTTGAGCCGAGTACGACGACTGGGAGGCGTGCTTAAAACAGTTGTCTGGCAGTTTCCACCTAATTTTAAGAAGAATGCTGAACGTCTCGAAAAATTTTTGCAAAAGCTGCCCGATGATCAACAGTTTGCTTTTGAGTTTCGCCATGTTTCGTGGCTAGATGAGGAGGTTTATGAGTTGTTGTCGGATAAAAATGCTGCTATTGTCTGGCAGAGTTCAGGAGAGTTTCCAAATGATTGTACGCCCACCGCGGATTTTATCTATATCAGGTTTCATGGACTCACAGGATACCGGTATGATTACAAAAAAACGGATTTAGAGCCATGGGCAGACATTGTGCAAAACCAACTAGGTGAAGGTAGGGATGCACAGATCTATTTCAATAATCCAGGTGGTAATGCCATAGAAAGTGCTCAACTGATGCGTAAACTATTGAGCTGATCATTCATATCTTACAGATCGATCAGCTACGATGCTACTGCAAACATTTCCTGTTCCTTAAACTCCATCAGCAGATCGATAATAGGCTCCATCTCTGATTCTTTCATAATATCAGCACGTAGTTGTCGGCTGTTACGGATGCCCTTCAAGTACTGTCCATAATGTTTTTTCATGATGATAACTCCATAGCGTTCTCCGTGGTGTTTAACTGATCGTTGCAGTTGTTCAGCGCATAGGTCAATGCGATCTTCAATCGTGGGTTCGGGTAGCAGTTCTCCGGTATCAATATAGTGACGAGTACGTTCAAAAATCCACGGATTGCCAATAGCACCGCGACCAATCATCACACCGTCAACACCTGTTTCATCAAACATTCGTTTGGCATCTTCGGGGGATGTAACATCACCGTTACCAATGATCGGAATTTCAAGTCCGGGCGTATCCTTAACATGCTTCAGGTATTCCCATCGTGCATCGCCTTTATATTTCTGGCTGCGTGTGCGGGCATGAATGGCAAGTGCTTTAATACCTACGGATTGCAACCGTAGGGCAACTTCTCGTATTTTGATAGTGCTGTTATCCCAACCGAGGCGCGTTTTGGCCGTCACAGGAATACCATCCACAGCATCAACCACGCTTTTGGCCATTCGTTGCATCATATCAAGGTCACGCAGACAGCCGGCGCCGGCTCCTTTTTTTGCAATTTTATAAACGGGACAACCGAAATTGATATCCACGATATCTGGATTTTCGCTCTCAGCCGTTTTTGCTGCTCCTTCCATGGCTTCCTCGCGTCCGCCAAAAATCTGCACGCCAAATGGACGTTGTTCTTCAGTAAAATCCATCTTGTGTAGTGCCTGGTCGTTATCACGAATGATGGCCTCAGAGCTGATAAATTCGGTATATACCACTGCGGCCCCCTTACGTCGGCAGATGGTACGAAAAGGTGAGTCCGTCACATCCTCCATGGGAGCAAGCAGAATGGGTTTATTACCAAGATCAATGTCGCCTATTTTCATAAAATTGCTTATTTATTTCCTCAAAATAACCCGTAAAGATATTGATTTTTCTGTTGAACATCGATAGGGCATAATAACAAGTTATTTTGGCAGATTGCTTGGAATGTTGACTAGTCATTTCACATTGAATCACTTATATTAATTACCTTTTAAAACAGAATAATTTTAGTTAAACCCGGGAGTCACGCTATGGCTTTAGCAAAAAAAAGTATTGAAGAATTACTTGGTGATGAGGCAGAAGATCTGTTGACGCATGAATCTCAGACCATCCCAAAAGAAAAATTACATTTACCCAGCCCCACATATGTTGACGATATGCTGGGAGGATCTGATCGAAATCCACGCGTATTGCGAAGTTTGCAAACATTGTTGGATAATGGTCGATTAGGTGGAACGGGATACCTGTCAATTCTACCTGTAGATCAGGGAGTTGAGCACTCTGGCGGTGCTTCATTTGCGCCTAATCCCGATTATTTTGATCCTGAGAAAATTGTTGAGCTTGCTATTGAAGGCGGATGTAATGGCGTTGCCTCTACATTTGGGGTATTGGGATCTGTTGCCCGCAAGTATGCTCACAAAATCCCCTTCATTGTTAAGATTAATCACAATGAGCTGATGACCTATCCCAATGAGTATAATCAGATTATGTTTGGATCGGTAGAACGTGCTTTTGATATGGGAGCAGTTGCTGTTGGTGCTACCATTTATTTCGGGTCTAAAGAATCAAGTCGACAAATTCAGGAAGTGGCTAAAGCCTTTGAACGAGCTCATGAGTTGGGAATGGCTACGATTTTGTGGTGCTATACTCGAAATTCTGCATTTAAAGTAGATGGAGAAGATTACCATGCTGCGGCTGATCTTACCGGCCAAGCGAACCACTTGGGGGTTACCATCCAGGCAGACATCATAAAGCAGAAACAGCCAACTACTAACGGTGGATATAAAGCACTGAACATGGGTGATTCTTCGTATGGTAAATTGGATGAAGATATTTATGATAAGCTTTCCAGTGATCATCCTATTGATTTGACTCGTTACCAGGTTGCTAACGATTACATGGGTCGCGCGGGACTGATTAATTCAGGTGGCTCATCTGGGAAAAATGATTTTGCCCAAGCGGTTCGTACTGCTGTAATCAATAAACGTGCCGGTGGTATGGGACTTATTAGTGGCCGTAAGGCATTTCAACGTCCAATGGAAGAAGGAGTTCAATTATTGAACTTTATTCAGGATGTTTACCTTGATGAAAGCATTACGGTAGCATAACAAATTAACCTACATTTTAGGCCTTATGGATTTTTCCATAAGGCTTTTTTTATGAAGTAAAACAGTTTTGTATTCGTTTTGTGGTATAACTCCTGTATTTTTTTAGTTGATTTATATCATGTCTTAAAGTTAAATAGATCCTGTTTAATTCTACTGTAGACCTACTTTTTTGTCTGAAAAAGAAGAACAAATAAAGGAAGATCCCAAGCGGTATTTTTCAAAAAAATATCTCTTTATTTCTATTGGGTTAAGTGTGGCAACTATGGCGTTTGTCGTTTGGCTAACCTATACGCCCGGGGTCTTAACTCATCTTAAAGCTAAACGGTTGCCCGGTTTACTAATTGCTATCATAGTTTCTTTTATGCGATTGGGATTTTCAGCCGCAAAAATTAGATATCTGTCTGAAAAAACGCTCGACTGGATGGCTTCCTTCAGAGTGATGTTGAGTTGGGACTTCACCTCTTCGATTACACCATCGGTGGTAGGAGGAGCACCCATGGCCACTTATGCAATGACGAAAGAAGGGTTTAATTTCGGACAATCCACTGCCATCATGCTTTACAGCTTGCTGCTTGACCAGCTTTGGTTTGCGATGGCTGTACCCATTTTATTAATTTCCGGAATTTTCTTTGAGGTAGTCCCTAATAATACGGGATTTGTAGGGCATGCCTCGATGATGTTGCTTTATGTTGGGTTGTTAAGTTACGCGGGATTGTTATCCTATGGAGTGTTTAAAAATCCCAATGCCATTCGTAAGGTTGTAAATTGGTTGTTTAGCCTCCCCTTTTTGCGGCGATGGAATGATACTATTAGCGACGAAGTGGATAACTTGGTTGAATACGCGCACGAACTTCGTAAAAAACCGAAGAGCTTCCTGCTCAAATCATTTTTTCTATCTACAATGTCGTGGCTATGCCGCATTGCACTGCCGACAATTGTTGTCCTTAGTTTACTTCCGGCCGATGTAATTTTATCGGTGCTTCGAAGTCTTGCAATGAATTTAGCCTTTCTAATTATGCCTACGCCTGGCGGCAGTGGTGGTGTAGAAGGGCTATTTGCTATCTTCCAGGGTCCGTTGATGGATCGTAAAGCATTTATTGGGCTAGCCGTTTTTGCTTGGCGTGTAATCAGCTATTATATCAGTATAGGATTGGGAATGATGGCAACGACTTGGTATATCAACCGTTCAATGGTTGATACGTTAAGTGATGAAGCTGCCAAAGAAAAAATTGAGAGCGATTTACCATCCTAAAATAAGCGATTAATAATGCCTAAAGATCGGATACAGTACGTTTGTGGAGATTGTGGACACACATCAACAAAATGGTTGGGAAACTGTCCTAATTGTGGGGCCTGGCATACGTTCAAAGAATTTAAAGTCGAGCGCAAGACGAAATCTGAAAAGGAGCACAAAGGCAAAGTTGATGGTTTGGAGGATTCGCAACCGCCGCAGAAACTAGATGAAATATCCAGCGATTCTCAAGATCGTTTTATGAGTCGAATTCAGGAATTTGACCGTGTATTGGGGGGAGGATTTGTTTCTGGCTCTTTTATACTGATTGGCGGTGATCCCGGTATTGGGAAAAGTACGCTTACGCTACAGATTGGAAAT
>JBEPWP010000092.1:0-6926 GCA_041642355.1 Fodinibius sp.
GCGTGCCACAAGTGCATGGCGCCAGCCGAGATGGTTTGGCGTATTGTAGACAAACTATTGAAACGGAACTCAATTCGGTGACGGATAATCCGCTGGTGTTTAAAAATGGAGATATCATAAGTGGTGGAAATTTCCACGGTCAGCCTTTGGCACTGGCGTTGGATCATGCTAAAATTGCTTTAGCCGAACTGGCCAGCATATCTGAACGGCGGACCTACTTACTTCTTGAAGGTCATGACGGCTTGCCAGAGTTGTTGATGGAAGAAACCGGCATTAATTCAGGATTTATGATTCCGCAATACACATCGGCCTCGCTGGTATCCGAAAATAAAGTACTTTGTCATCCTTCATCCGTGGATTCTATTCCCACAAGCTTGGGACAGGAGGATCACGTGAGTATGGGCAGTATCAGTGCATTAAAGCTACTGGAAGTGTATGAGAATGTGGAGCAGGTGCTAGCAATAGAGCTCTTCACGACCGCGCAGGCGCTGGATTTTCGTAAGCCATTGCGTCCGGGACGTGGTGTTGAAATTGCTCATGAATTTGTTCGTGATGCCATTCCACACGCCGAAGAAGATCACTACTTTAAGGATGATATCAGCAAAGCGGTTGAGCTGCTGCAAAACCGCAGCATGGTCGAAGAGGTAGAGAATAAACTGGCTAAACTAGTGTGATTTTTTGAGGTATTGTAGGGATCTGGAGCACTGGATCTCTACACTTAGATATCAGTTTTCATCAACCACATTCAATCCCTCAAAATCAGTTAGCAAATTTACCGGCCGTGGAAATGATATTACATAGGCATCTGCATGAAAATCAGTCATAATCTGCTGAATATTTGAGGCATCCTCGAACTCCGTAAGTACTCCTATAAACACTTCGTAATATTGTTTTCTCTTTATGATAAAGATTTTCTGCTCAGCATTTTGCAGCGAGTTTTTTAATTGATCAAGAGCGTTGTTTCTTACGCGTTGAGCTGACGATATTCCGTATGAGGAGAAAATCTGTACGTAATGCCCGGCGGGTAGTAATTCTGCTCTGCCGGTTTCCTGATTCACAGTAACGGGATGAATCAACCCTTTAAGATTGGCCAAGGCTAATTCAAGGGTATCCATTCGTTGTTCTAGCTTGTCCATGCGCACATTCAGGGAGTCAATAGCAGCACGATTGTCTTGAATAGCAGAATCATGATGCTTATCGTTGAAATCACTTCGTTCTTCCAGTTGATTTAGCTGCGAATTTAATTTATCAACCCGATTGACTTGAGCCATGAAAAGGTCATAATCGGATTGGCTTAAATCTGCAGGAAATGGCTTCCAAGAGGGATGAATGGCTTTAGGTTTGCCAAAGTTGAGACGAATACCTGCGGTCAATGAATTAATAAGGTCAGCGCCCCAGCCTTCAGTCTCATTATCCATCTCGTTGGAACCGATATGAAAGTCGTAGTGCGAAAATAGATCAACGGTATTGGTTAGTTTGAATGCGAGGCCGGCCCCAAGATTGTAACTGGAATTATGGTTATAAATTTCTTCTGAGCCACTGCGGTAATTATACATGTCATAGCCGACGCCGGCTGTTAAAAATGGATTTATCCGCTCGGTAATCACATTGATCATTAAAAGCTGATTAAGGTTGATGATGTTTTTGAATGAAATCATATTCATTTGCGTCTCAAAGGGGTCGTCTAACCCTTTGATGTTGGTTCGTTGATACCCGAGTTCAAGCGACCAAGCCGGGGTTAAAGCATATTGTAACCCACCCCCAAACGAATAGGTGTCTTTGGTATTTGTAGTAAAATTGCTGGACAAGAAGTATTCGTTTCGGTTGGTATCTCCCAGACTTGCTCCTCCGTTAAGGGTGAGACTGAATTTTCGAAATTCATATCCGGAATAATTTTGTGAATAAGCAAAGAATGGAATAAAAAATAGGATGAATAGTAAAAGAAATCTCTTGTTGCTTAAATAAGCCATGATATTTGTCCCTCTAAAAGCCGTTTTTGGATCGTCTTACGAGATGTCCTCTCTTTTTTATGACATCTGATAGAAAAATTAAGCAGAACGTTGCAAATAGTCATGTTTGAATCTTCTAATAATTTGGGCTATTTGTTATAATCAGGATAGCGGTTTAGGAACAGGAATCTTGGCTTAATTATTCAGAAAAATATGCCAGTATTAACTAACATTGGTTTTTTGGCGACGTGTAAAGATGAAGGGACGCAAGGCGAGATCTATCCCACAAAAAATGCTGCCATAGCTTGGGAGGAGGATACAATATCATGGGTGGGGCAGGAAAAGGATCTGCCTGAAAAATTTAGGAATGAAAACCATTTTGATGCAGAGGGTAGAATGGTCATCCCCGGATTGATTGACTGCCATACGCACCTGGCATTTGGCGGATGGCGCCCCGATGAATTTGCGATGCGGGTACAGGGCAAAAGCTATTTGGAAATAGCAAAAGCCGGTGGTGGAATTCTATCTACGGTGAAAGAGACCCGCAAAGCGACCGAAGATGCGTTGTATGAAAAGTCATCCGGCTTTTTAAAAGAGATGGCCAAGCTGGGAGTGACCACCGTGGAGTGCAAGAGCGGCTACGGTTTATCGGTGAAGGATGAGTTAAAAACATTGCGGGTATATCGCCGATTGGCTAAGGAGCAGCCCTTGAAGATTGTACCTACCTTTTTGGGAGCCCATACTATTCCACCGGAATATAAAGATGACCGAGAAAGTTATATTGACTTAGTTATTAATGAGATGATTCCTGTCGTAGCAGAGCAGAAGCTAGCCGAGTTTTGCGATATTTTTGCCGAAGAATCGGCCTTTTCGATTGAGGAATCCCGACGTATTCTGTTGGCGGCCAAAGCGGCGGGGTTGACGGCTAAGTTACATGCCGATCAGTTGACCTCGTGCGGTGGAGCTGAGTTGGCTGCAGAATTGGAAGCGGCTAGTGCCGATCACTTGGAAAAAATTTCGGACGGCGGTATTGAGGCGATGGCAGCAGCCGGGGTTGTGGGCGTAACCTTACCGCTGGCGTCGTTATATACGCAGGAGGAGTTTTTGGATTGTCGCCGGTTGGTTGAAGGTGGTGTAGATGTGGCTGTGGCTACTGATTTTAATCCCGGCTCGGCTCCTAGTTACGATCTGCCGCTGGCGATGATGCTAACCTGTAATCACGGACGATTAACTCCAGCAGAAGTGTTGAAAGGGGCGACCATCAATGCAGCGAAAGCTATTAAAAGAGATTATAAGTTAGGTTCTATAGAGCAGGGTAAACAGGCTGATTTTGCAATTGTCGATGCTCCTGATCCCAATTTTTGGATGTATCATTATAAAGGTGCACAGTGTGTGGAATCCTTCATAAAGGGTCAAAAAGTAAATTAGGTAAAACCTGACAGGGCTGGTAAATTTGTGAACACAACGAGGTTTACAACTCCGGCCACGAAGGTACGTTAGTTTATATTAGCGTTAATCCTGATCTGCAGAAAGTGCTGGATAAGGTAGAACGCAGTGGAGGTAAAACGATCCAAAAGAAGACCATTATCACGGATGAATATGGGTATATGGCGATTATTGAAGATACCGAAGGGAATCGCATAACCTTGCATTCTGAGCATTAAACCTCTTCGAAGATAAATTGAAATACTGTCAATGAGACTTGGCAGTATTTTTTATTAAGAAAATAGTATCGTTAGTATTATCTACTACTGAATGAACGAATAAATTATTGTGATTACGACGATACTCTTTTTTATTGCCGGTCTTATATTACTCATTGCCGGTGCGGATTTGCTGGTGCGCGGGGCCTCAACCTTGGCAGCACGGCTGGGTATGACCTCTTTGATCATTGGGCTTACGGTTGTCTCTTTTGGGACAAGTGCTCCTGAACTGGCGATTAGTTTACAGTCAGGTATTGCTGGAGAAGATGCCCTGCTGCTGGGCAATGTGATCGGGAGTAATATTTTTAATGTGCTCTTTATTTTGGGTCTATCAGCCCTTATCACCCCATTGGTTGTTTCTAAAAACCTTATCCGACTCGATGTCCCATTGATGATTGGCGTGTCTATTCTACTATATTTTTTCGCCTGGGATGGGCTGATAAGTCAGCTAGAAGGTGGCATATTGTTCTTGTTGCTCATCACCTATCTCATTTATTTGATTTATGAGACGAAAAGGACAAAAGATGAACGGTCGCCAACAGTGGATGCTAACATTAACTTTACTTTCAAACGTCATTGGTTTTGGGATGGTCTTTTTATCATCAGTGGATTAGTGTTACTAGTATTTGGATCACGTTGGCTGGTGGATGGAGCTGTTAAATTTGCGGAATATATGGGTGTTAGTAGTCTAGTGATTGGGTTAACCGTTGTTGCCTTGGGGACCTCCTTACCAGAAGTTGCAACTTCAATATTGGCAAGTATCAAAGGTGAGCGCGATTTGGCAGTTGGAAACATTGTGGGTAGTAATCTATTTAATATTATGTGCATAATTGGGTTAACGGCCATTGTTCTTCCCAAGGGAATATCCGTACAGCCGGCTGTTATTGGGTTCGATTTGCCCGTAATGATCGCTGCTGCTATCGTATGTTTGCCCATCTTTTTTACGGGCAATGTCATCAGCCGTTGGGAGGGTGCAATCTTTTTGGGCTATTATATAGCCTTTACGTTATTTTTAGTTTTGACAGCAACAGACCACCATCTGCTTCCCGTTTTTAACATGCTTATGGGATGGTTTGTGTTACCGATGACAATAATAACTGGCGTTGTAATTCTTATAAAAGAAATTAGAAAGAATAATTAGTTCGCATATGTCAAATTTGACCAAAGTCACAACGGATATTCCTAACACAGCTGATAACGATCCCCGGATAGGTCAACTGTTGGGGACGAGCTTGAATAAACAAGCCTCCCCCCAAGCAGTGATCATTGGATTTCCCTCGGATAAGGGGGTTGCCATCAATGGGGGACGTACTGGCGCTGCTGATGCGCCACAGGCCATTCGTAAACAGCTGTATAAAATGACGCCTAATCCGGAAACTTATGACACTTTTGTGGATTTGATCGGCACTACCAAAGATGTGGGAGATTTAAATATCCGCTACGAAGTAGAAGAAGATCAGCTGAAGTTGGGCAATCTGCTGGCAAAATATTTGGGAGAAGGAACCATCCCAATCATCCTGGGTGGCGGACATGAAACGGCCTTCGGGCATTTTTTGGGATATGCGGAAGCAGGATTGAAAACGGCTATTTTTAATTTAGATGCTCATACGGATGTACGTCCGTTAAAAAATGGTAACGCCCACTCTGGCTCACCCTTCCGTCAGGCCATAGAACATGAAGGACATTATGCGGAAATGTATTTGGCAGCGGGATTACAGCCCCATTCTGTGGCAAGATCGCATTTGGAATATATAAAAGAGTCTGGCGGCTCGTATCTACTTCGGGATGAAACGAATATCACCTCTATTTCAGGGCTGTTTCACCAACATGAAAGCGAGCGACTAATGGTTACTTTTGATATGGATGCAGTAGATCAATCGCAGTCACCGGGCGTAAGTGCTCCCTGTGCCAATGGACTCCCATCTGATTTATGGCTGACCGCCGCGTATTTGGCCGGACGAAACGAGCAAGTTACCTCATTCGACTTGTCGGAATTAAATCCGCGTCACGACCGTGACAGTCAAACAGCAAAGTTGGCAGCACTTACCATTTGGAACTTTTTGTTGGGATTAAGTGAGAGAGGATAACAATTAACACGATCGTAAAACTCCTATTGGGCCTTAAAAAGTGCTAATATCTAGCCTTTCAAGCTATGTGCAGGTTTATACATAATACTGTGCAATATGAATGCATAGTACAGTGTAGACATCCTACATAGTACTATGGAAGTGGTAGAGGCTATAAACCAGCAATTATGGAACCTTTACATAGAGAAAATCGGTTGGTGATTTATTAGTAGACAAGCCATAAAGATAAAAGGTTCTATGTATATATTGCGACAAGAGCAAATATTGGACACGACGATAGATGAACTTTGGGCATTTATATCTCATCCGGCCAATCTTAATGAGATTACGCCCCCGGAACTGGACTTTACAATTATCAGTGATATTCCTGCTAAAATGTACAATGGGTTACTGGTTGAATATGATGTAAAGCTGCCTTTATTGGGACATTCGGAATGGGTGACCGAGATCAAGCATATTGTGCTCGGAAAAGAGTTTGTAGATGAGCAGCGTATTGGTCCATATCGCTTCTGGTATCATCATCACAAAATAGAAGAAGTGGAATCAGGAGTGAAGATGATTGATCAGGTTAACTATGTGCCGCCATATGGCATATTGGGTAAAGTGGCGAATAGATTACTCATCAGCAATAAACTGGAAGAAATATTTGAATACCGAAAACAGGTGCTGCATCAGCGGTATAATACGAAATAGCATTTCTGTTACTTATCGGGATGGAACAGAAGCCCCTTTTCCCAGTCGATAATCCAGATGAGTTAGAAGCAGTATTTTTGACCCTTTTTTTCTCTACAGATAGGGAGAAAGACGCATTCATATATAATGAATTCCTTTCCCTAACAATTAGGGAAAGGATCGGAATAGTTCAGAGTTACGGCTTAATCTTGATATCAATTTTCTCCGTGGGATCTTGCTCCTGGTTGCGGATAGCCAGCTGTTGAATCACGTTATTTGAGAGCTCCACAAACTTCTGCGATGATTTCGTTTCCATATCGCCCAGCACAATAGGTTTACCGCTATCGCCACTTTCGCGCACTTTTTGCTCCAGCGGAATTTCGCCCAAAAAGTTAGTACCCATACGTTCGGCCAGGTTGCGAACGCCATGCTTGCCAAAGATGTGATATTTTTTCTCCGGCATATCCTCGGGAATAAAGTAGGCCATGTTTTCAACCATCCCTAGAACAGGTACA
>JBEPWP010000093.1:0-6864 GCA_041642355.1 Fodinibius sp.
TTATGGGTGTTGGCCCTCTCTCCTTTCATGCTGTGATTCATACGGAACTTGGAAATCATGCTGAAGCTGCCCAATTATATGTAAAAGCGGCTGAATGGGATGTGAACGATTCTACCACTCCCTACAATTACTTGGAAGCTGCAAATGCTTTTTATGATGCTAACAATGCTGAAAAAGCTCAGCAATATGCTCAAAAAATTGTAAACGATTATGACGACAGTAATCAAGTTACTGAAGCCCAACAACTTTTGGGAATGATGGCCGTAGCTGAAAAGTAGAACAGAAGAAATACCTTCACTGAATTTTGAAAGCCCGAACAAATTAGTTTTAGTTCGGGCTTTTTTTATTACCCTGTCCGGCAAAATACTTACCCTGATTAAAACCCTTTCTAATGCTCTTTAAGATTAATAGGCAAAGCTGTAAAATCTTAGTCATTATCCAACTTTTTACTAAATAGCCACTCGTATAAATGTGGATTTCGATAGGCTTGAACCCACGCTCCTATATGTCCCTCATCGGGGTATTCAGTATAACCTGGCGAACCACCAGCTATGCGAATTGCATCAACCATTGACCGGGAAAACTGGGGTGCTACAACCTTATCCTTTGTCCCATGAAATACCCATAAGGGAATATCCGTAAGCATAAAAGCACGGGTCAAGTCACCTCCTCCACAAATAGGTACAGCTGCGGCAAATTTATTTGGATGGCGCTGGATAAGATCAAAGGTGCCAAACCCTCCCATAGAAATGCCAGTTACATATAACCGATTGGAATCAATCGGAAAATTTTCCTGGAGTTTTTCAAGTAACTCAATCGTAAGTTTCATCGGAATACTCGGGTCCTCTGTCATAGGTTGACTAAAAGAGCTCGTATCACGGATCGACTTCAAAGTAGACCAATACTCTCCTTTAGGAACTTGGGGCGCAACTATAAAAGAAGGATACTTTTCCCTCATTTTAGGTTCGGCAAGATGTGATACTCCCCACTTTAGCTGACTATAGTTATCATCACCTCGTTCACCGGCGCCATGCAAAAATAAAACGAGTGGATAACTCTTGGTACTATCATAATTTGCCGGTTTTAAAATGCGGTATTGTAATTCTTGTCCTGTGCTGTCAGTAAATGTTTTTTGCTCAAAATCGGTTAATTGAGCTTCTGCTATTCCGCTTATCAGAAACAGAAATACTATAACAGATAATAATTTCTTCATTTTTGATTAAATAAATTTTGAAACAAGTTACATATTTCTGCGATATTGCCCCCCAACCTCGTAAAGCGCATTTGATATCTGCCCGAGCGAAGCTACTTTCACCGTTTCCATCAACTCTTCAAAGATATTCCCATTATTGCGAGCCACTTCTTTAAGGCGTTCAATAGCTTCTGACGATTCTGCCTTGTTACGCTCCCAAAAAGCTTTCACACCTTGTATCTGTTGCTCTTTCTCTTTTTTAGTAGAACGTATCAAGTCGATTTCTTTCTCATCCTCAGCACTTTCTGCATCCTCATTCTTAAAGGTGTTAACGCCAATAATTGGCAGTTCTCCACTATGCTTTTTGGATTCATAGTGTAGACTCTCATCCTGAATTTTGCCCCGTTGATACATATTCTCCATTGCTCCCAATACTCCGCCACGCTCTGTAAGTCGATCAAATTCAGAGAGGATAGCCTCTTCAACCAAGTCCGTTAATTCTTCAATAAAGTAGGAACCTTGATTGATATTCTCATTTTTTGCTGGCCCCATTTCTTTGTTGATGATCAACTGGATGGCCAAAGCACGTCGGACAGACTCTTCGGTCGGTGTGGTAATAGCTTCATCATAAGCATTCGTATGCAGCGAATTGCAATTATCATAAATCGCCAACAAAGCCTGAAGAGTAGTTCTGATATCATTAAACTGAATCTCCTGAGCATGGAGCGAACGTCCACTGGTTTGAATATGATATTTCAGCTTTTGGGATCGCTCGTTGGCACCATACTTCTCCCGCATTGCTACCGCCCAAATGCGTCGTGCCACCCGACCAATAACTGCATATTCAGGATCCAAGCCATTACTGAAGAAGAATGATAAATTGTGAGCAAACTCATCCACATCCATTCCTCGGGATAAATAATATTCAACATAGGTAAATCCATTAGCCAGCGTAAATGCCGCCTGTGTTATAGGATTCGCCCCAGCTTCAGCTATATGGTATCCCGAAATCGACACGGAATAGTAATTACGAACATTATGCTCGGTAAAATATTTCTGGATATCACCCATCATCTTTAACGCAAATTCCGTAGAGAAAATACAGGTGTTTTGGGCCTGATCTTCTTTCAGTATATCTGCCTGAACCGTTCCACGAACGACAGAAAGAGCCTCTTCCTTAATTTCTTCATATGTTTCATCATCAATCAATTTATCCCCAGTAATACCTAGAAGACCCAATCCAAAGCCATCATTGGTACTCGGTAATTCACTATTATATACCGGAGCATCTACATCACGCTCTTCAAAATACTCTGCTATTTTTTGCTGGGCCTTTTCCCATTTACCATTCTCTTTGAGATACCGTTCTATCTCCTGATCGATGGCGGTATTCATAAACATCGCCAGTATCATCGGGGCCGGACCGTTAATGGTCATCGATACCGATGTTTTGGGAGAGGTAAGCTCAAAACCGGAATACAGTTTCTTCATATCATCCAGTGTACAAATGCTGACCCCTGAATTACCTACCTTTCCATAAATATCGGGGCGATGATCAGGATCCTCACCGTACAGTGTCACTGAATCAAAAGCTGTTGATAACCGAGCTGCGGGCATACCTTCACTAAGGTAATGAAATCGTTTATTTGTACGCTCTGGCGTTCCTTCTCCAGCAAACATCCGAGTGGGATCTTCACCTTCTCGTTTAAATTCAAAAACACCGGCAGTAAAAGGATAATAGCCCGGCAAATTCTCTTTAAGTGCAAACTTCAGCTGTTCTCCTTTATGTTTTGTTTTGGGAAGGGCAACACGTGGAATGTCAAGACCACTTAGCGACTTCCGGTACATTTTGTTTTTAAATGTTTTATCACGCACCTGTACCTCAACATATTCCTGCTGGTACTCCTCGTACAATTCATCCCATTGCTCAAGAATCTTCTTGCAACGTCCATCTAATTTGCTGAGCCAATGCTTCCGCATTGATTTGAGTTTCACCTTCAGCTCATCCTTCTCTTCAGGATTCCAGCGATCAATCTGCTCGATGGTACCGCTTACATTCTCTAGTTTACTGGCAATCTCAACCTGTTGTTCAGCCCAGCTGTGATAGTCACGAATGGTATCTGAAATATCGGATAAATAGCGTTGACGCTTACCGGGAATAATCGATTGCGCTTGAATATCTTCAGCCGGTTCGGGATTAGTATATAATTTTGTTTCCCAATTGATGCTATAATAATCATTTACTTTATCGACAATCGCTTTGAACAGGCGATTGACACCCTCATCATTAAATTGTGCCGCAATCGTAGGATATACCGGCATGGCTTCGGGATCCAAGTCCCAGGCCCCCCGATTACGCTTCATCTGTTTGCGTACATCACGAAGTGCATCAAGGGAGCCTTTCTTTTCAAATTTATTTAGTACCACCAACTCTGCAAGATCTAACATATTGATCTTTTCGAGTTGCGTTGCCGCTCCATACTCGCTGGTCATTACATACAGTGGAATATCCGAGATATTAACAATTTCGGTATCGCTTTGACCAATACCACTGGTTTCTACAATTACCAGATCAAATCCGCTTGTTTTACAAATTTCAATAGCCCCTTTTACAGATAAACTCGTCGCTCTGTTGCTAGCCCGTGTTGCAAGACTACGCATATATACACGTTCTGGATCAAGGCTATTCATGCGGATGCGATCGCCGAGCAATGCTCCACCGGTTCGAACTTTTGAGGGATCGATAGAGATAACGGCAATATTAATATCTTCAAATTCTGTCAAAAATCTTCGAATCAGCTCATCGGTGAGTGAACTTTTTCCCGCGCCTCCTGTCCCTGTAATTCCAATTAATGGAATAGGATTTCCATTTTTCTGGGCGGCAATCATATTCCCTTTGCCATCAAAAAGCTTATCATCTTCAAAAGATATAATTTCTTCGTGCTTATTCTCTAACGCTGAGATACAACGAGCAATGGTTTTAGTATCTCTTTTCGTGATATCCTGAGCATCAATTTGTTCTACATCAGCGGTATCATAATCGCATTTTTTAAGCATGTAATTAATCATGCCCTGAAGCCCCATTTCACTTCCATCCTCAACAGAAAATATACGACAGACACCCGCATTGTGAAGTTCTTCAATCTCCTCATCCACAATAACACCGCCACCGCCGCCAAAAACGTTGATATGTGAAGCTCCGCGCTCTTCAAGCAGTTCCACCATATACTTAAAGTATTCCATATGTCCCCCTTGATACGAGCTCACGGCTATACCTTGCACATCTTCTTGGATAGCACAGTCCACAATCTCCTGGACCGAACGATTATGTCCCAAATGAATAACCTCCGCCCCACTGCTCTGCAAAATTCGGCGCATTATATTGATGCTGGCATCATGTCCGTCGAATAGGCTAGCGGCCGTTACAAAACGGATCTGATGTTTTGTCTCGTAAACTTCGGGGCGATTATCAGACATTGCTTCTGAGCTTTTTTGGGATGCCGTTTGTGTTTCTTGATCAGAGGTCATAGTATCTTCAGACATAATATTCTCACTATTTTCTGTTGGATGTGTTAGAACGGAAGGTAACAAATTTGAGGGACATTATTTATTGGTTACAACCTCAATAGTCACTTACTTTTTGGACATAATACTATCAAATCCACCGGAAACAATATTTGTCAAATTTGATAACACGCGCGGCATCGACCAGCCGCCCGGACCTACCAAGAATTTAGGTTCCCAAACGGGATTAAATTGACTTTTATACTTTCGAACCTTTTTAAAGCCATAGATATTTTCTCCGTAGGTATACACAAAATCTGCCAACTTATTCCATCCCGGCGAAAAATCATGCTCATCCATTCCCGAAAGTGGGGCCATTCCCAAGTTGTACCAATCAAATCCCGCTTCCTTTCCCCAAAGCATAGTGTGGATCAACATGTAATCAATGATACCGGCTGGAGCCTCCGGTCGATAACGGAGTAAATCTGTTGCCAGCTCGTATTTTCCGGCACTCTGTAAAATATTGGCAAAAGCCAGTAAGTTATCCTCATCTCTAACTACAGCAATCGGAAACTGGCTCAAATATCCTTTATCAAAATACCCTACCGAAAAACCTCGTTCCTTTTTATTTTGAGCAGAAAGACTGGCATCAGAAATTGATTTAAGCTCTGAAAGATATGAGGCTACTGATTCTTGTGGGATAACCTTAAAACGGTAATTCCGCTGTTCCAACTCTTGATAGCCTGACCAAACCTTGTTATGGATGGATTTTTCAGGATCGAAGTTGGGCAATCCAATACGAGCTTCCTCCCCCAACTTATAAAGCGCAAGTCCTAAATCCACATAATGCTCTATATATTGCTCTCCCACCTGATAAAATACTGGACTATATCCCCTATTGGTACACTCATCATAAAATTCCCAAATCAACTCTTCGGCTTCATCATCTGGCCCCACCGGATCACCTAAAGTAACCCAGTTTTGTGCCTCCCTGGCAAACATTATAAATGAAGAGCGAGACTCATTAATCAATAATTCTTTATCTCCGAGAAGTACCAAATTTGAAAGTGAACTTTGGGACCTGCTACTAATATCTTTTGCAACGAGCAGCTCTTGTTCCCCGGGCTCCTTAGTCTCTTTATGTTTGGGGCGAAGTAGCTTTACCAATCCTACAATAACAGCAAATCCCAATACGGCTACCATTGCCCTCATATAGCGAGGAGCATCACCCGTTAGAGAAAATTGCCACCAAAGTTCTTTTTGATAATCAACGTGTCCGTACGAAAAGATACCCAACCAAACTGCACTGGCCAATACCATTAAAATCAAAGTAAACCAGCGAGCCGAAAAGAACTGATCCATTAATGAGGCTTTGCGATGAAATTCTTGTCGGCAAGGTATCAACGCAATAAGCATTACTGATAAGATTGAAGCCTCTTCATAATCGGCTCCTTTTAATAAGGAGAATAAAATTCCAAATACAAGCAATCCAATCGTTAAGTGATACGCTCCATCTATGCGTCGCTGCAAACCATTGGCCAGCACTAACAAAGCAGCCCCAACCAAACTGGCAAAGAAGTGCGACATTTCAATTACCGGTAATGGGATAAAATGCTGTAACCATTCCATACGGGGAACTTCAGACGGTACCGCTCCAGAAAAAAGCAAAATTGTTCCACCAATAAATACTGAAAAGCTCATAACCTGAGGCACTACTCGTGGAACCCAGTTTGCAGCCTTTCTTTGTAATACTTTTACCTTGCGACGATTAACGATATACTCCTGATATCCCAAGACAATTAATGCACCAAGCAATGGAAGAATGTAATAAATAATGCGATATACAACCAGAATGCCCAACACTTGCGACCCCGGCATAAAGTTGGTTAAATACATTAGCATAATGGATTCAAAAACCCCTAATCCACCGGGAACCTGACTAAAGAGTCCTACTATTTGAGCCATTAAGAATGCCCCCACAAAGCTGAAAAAACTTATTCCTAAATCTGGGAGAAGCACATATAGTACTGAAGCAGCTAAGAGCCAATCCACCGATGCAATAGCCACTTGCTGAAAAGCCATTTTTGAGCTGGGAAAGTTAAAAGACCAATTTTTGAAAGTGATCTTATTTTTAAATTTATAACTCCCAGCAATATAAGCCAGCACCA
>JBEPWP010000094.1:0-6838 GCA_041642355.1 Fodinibius sp.
TGGATGAAACCAATAAAAACATTACGCTGAGTCAGCGTGAAAAAGATGTTAAGGAAACTAAATCTTCCAAGAAGAAGAGTCGCGGAAAGCAAGAGCAAGAACCTGCTCCACAAACGGGCACACCTACGTTAGGTGAGATGTCTGGACTTGCTGATCTCAAAAAGGAGATGGCAGATAAAGAACAAGCAGCTCGTAATCTTCAGAAAAAGGCCGAAGAGGTTGAGGAAGAAGATAACGCTGACGAAGAGGAGTAATTCCTAACTCTTTTTCCACTTAATTAAAAAAAAGGCTCGGAGTGAATAACTCTGAGCCTTTTCTTTTTGGTTTAAGAATAAGGGACGGAAATATTCTGTTGTTATGTTTCTTCCTCTTTGTAAAAGAAAACTACATTTCTTTGGGGATGTTTACTACTCTTTACGTTCTCATTGGTATCTCTATTATACCCATAAACGACGTTGCGCATCGAATTTAGTTCTGCTTCATTTTCAAATGAAACCTCTAGGGCTTTACCACCGGGTTCGAGTTTTTTAATGGCATCGAGTAACGGCTTGTATTTTGAGGAACTTTTTTTCGAAATATTTATGTCCGTCCTTGAGACAAAATTAATATCCATAAAAAAAGAATTTGTACAACGTTATTAGAAAAAAAGTCCGTTAAAATATATCAATTTGAAAAGGGAGTATTATGGTACCTGAACAGTAGAGAGGATCTTTTCAATAAGATTTTCTGAAGTGATGTTTTCAGCTTCTGCCTCAAAAGTCGGAATAATACGATGCCGAAGCACGTCCATAGCAATTGTTCGTACATCTTCCGGAGTAACGTAGGCACGATGTTGCATAAAGGCGTGAGCTCTTGCCGCCAAATTAAGGTTGATAGAGGCTCGGGGAGAAGCTCCAAAGTTGATGAGCTCTGAAAGGTCATCCAGCTTGAATTTCTCAGGATTTCTGGTCGCAAAGACAAGATCAATGATATATTTCTCTACTTTTTCATCTACATAAATATCATTGACAACTTCTCGAGCTTCTAACACTTTTTCTGTGTTGATAACAGGTTTTAACTCTTCGGAAGCACCCGTTTTAGCCATACGACGCATGATTTCTAACTCCTCATTTTCAGTAGGATAATCGATATTTATTTTCATCATAAATCGATCCACCTGAGCTTCGGGCAGAGGATAGGTGCCTTCTTGCTCTACGGGGTTTTGTGTTGCTAAAGCAAGAAAAGGATCATCAAGTTTATAGGTTTCTTCTCCAATCGTTACCTGTTGTTCTTGCATGGCCTCGAGTAGGGCACTTTGCACTTTGGCGGGTGAGCGGTTGATCTCATCAGCCAGAATAATATTTGCAAAAATAGGACCTTTCTTAACAGTGAATTCCGCTTCTTTTTGATTGTAAATCAATGTACCAATTAAGTCAGCCGGCAGTAGGTCGGGGGTAAACTGCAGTCGCTGAAACTTTGTATCAATAACTTTTGCAAGAGAGGAAACGGTTAAGGTTTTGGCTAAGCCGGGTACTCCTTCTAATAAAACATGGCCGTCAGCTAAAAGACCGATAAGAAGTCGATCGATCATATAACGTTGACCGACAATAACTTTATTTAATTCTTCATATATATCATCAATAAATGCACTGGATTGTTCAATTTTAGCACCCAGCTTTTCCATATCAACCGAGTCTACTGACGTTGAAGCGTTACTCATAGAAGTTATTTGTTAGTGATTAATAAGAATTGTATCAGTTTAATTTGAATAGTATGATTCAAAAATCACAAAGTTAATAAATGGAAATTATAGATTCTTTTCTATGTGATTTTCTATTATAATGTTTTGCTAAACAATATCTGATAACTAAATATCTACCAATTTTATTTTGATCCAATATAAACCTTTACGAAGAAATGGATTTCTGCAATTTTAGTTGATGAGGTTTTTAAATTTATCTACCTTTGAAGCCACAAAAATAAACAAATTGATATGATAACTTATTTCTTCATTTTCTTAGCTGTTTTAGCTGTTGCATCAGCTTTAGCAATGGTGATCAGTAAAAATACCGTAAACAGTGCATTATTCCTGGTATTGAATATGGTGGCACTTGCCGGATTATTCCTATTATTAAAGGCACAGTTCTTGGCTGTCATTCAGATTTTGGTTTATGCCGGGGCTATAATGGTGTTGTTTTTATTTGTGATCATGTTGTTAAACGTACAGGATGAAGAAGGGCTGTTCAGTAAGTTTCGTGTTAAATATTTTGTAGCATTTTTGGTGGGTATTGTTGTATTCTCACAACTTTTATACAGTATTGGTAGTTTTACAGAAACGTTACCAGAGGTTTCTTCAGAAATGGTGGAAGCTGGGACGGTTGAAGCCGTCGGAGAGGTGCTCTACTCGCAATACCTGTTACCTTTTCACATTATTGCGCTGCTTTTGACTGCGGCCGTTAATGGGGCACTTATGATAGCACAACATAAAATTAAATCCGGAGCAACAGAATGATTGGTATAGATTGGTTTTTAGCGCTTAGTGCACTTCTTTTTTGTGTTGGGATTGTTGGGGTTTTAATCCGTAAAAATGCTATTGTTATTTTTATGTGTGTTGAGCTCATGCTTAATGCCGTAAACTTGTCTCTAGTTTCGTTCAGTAGTCATTTTGGAAATGTTGACGGGCAAATTTTAGTATTTTTTGCACTTGCAGTAGCTGCAGCAGAGGCCGTTGTTGGTCTGGCAATTATTATTGCAATCTTTCGAAATAACCTTTCAGTGGATATTAATAATGTAAATCTACTGCGCTGGTAATTGAACTAGTTGGTATTGATTTAAAAAGGCTCCCAAAATCGGGAGCCTTCTCTATTTCTATAATGGGTCTAAACAGCAATTCTATTCTTTACCTTCACTCACTTTTTTGTATCTTTGCCACTTGTGAAATTACCCTTGTAAATGCAAGGGGTGTTGGCTACATTTGGGCCGAAAAATGTATTTGGATACAAATTTGAAAGATCTTTTTTAATGGATTCTGCTACTGCGCTTACAAGTCTGATTATTGCACTGCCATTACTGGGTTTTCTAGTAAATGGCCTTCTTGGATTAAGCTCAAAATCTTTTCGCCAGCGAAAAGGTTTAATTGGTACTATTGCCAACCTCACAGTATTCATCCCTTTTGCCATTGCTGTTTACTTTTTTGTGAATATGGGGCAGGGCTCAGCACCTATCATGGTGGAGTTGTTTACGTGGATCGATGTTGGCAGTTTTAGTGTAGATATCGCTTATCAGCTTGACCAACTTTCCATACTGATGGTATTGGTTGTTACCGGTGTTGGATTTTTGATTCACACCTACTCGGTAGGTTATATGTGGCATGATGAAGGGTATTGGAAGTTCTTTGCTTATCTGAACTTGTTTATCTTTGCCATGCTTAACTTGGTTATGGCAGATAACCTACTACTATTATTTCTTGGATGGGAGGGGGTAGGACTTTGTTCTTACCTGTTGATTGGTTTTTGGTATACCGATATGGCAAATTCTGCAGCAGGG
Organism: Fodinibius sp.; assembly: GCA_041642355.1. Taxonomy (GTDB): domain Bacteria; phylum Bacteroidota; class Rhodothermia; order Balneolales; family Balneolaceae; genus Fodinibius. Next base: position 3,526 of record JBEPWP010000094.1, read on the forward strand.
AGCAAGGCATTTTGGTACAACCGTGTTGGTGATTTTGCTTTTCTGGTAGCCATGTTTTTGACATTTCAAAATGTGGGTAGTTTAGATTTTGATGTAATTTTATCTAGCCTTGAGGCTATTCCTGCAGATGATAAGTTTTGGATTGCCTTGCTGATGTTTATTGGTGCAACGGGTAAAAGTGCACAGATTCCACTTTTCGTTTGGTTGCCAGATGCGATGGCGGGACCAACTTCAGTATCAGCGCTAATTCACGCCGCAACGATGGTAACTTCTGGAATTTACTTGATTTCCCGGATGTCAGAAATGTTTGTGATGTCACCAGAAGTGATGATGATTATTGCTGTGATTGGTGCTCTAACGGCACTGGTTGCTGCAACCATTGCGCTCACACAGCAAGATATTAAGCGAGTATTAGCCTATTCAACTGTTTCTCAGCTAGGATATATGTTCTTGGCACTGGGGTCAGGAGCTTTTACAGCAGCAATGTTCCATGTTGTTACACATGCATTTTTTAAAGCGCTGCTATTCCTTGGTTCAGGATCGGTTATCCATACAATGGAACATGTAGAGCACGAACTCCATGAAGAGGGCAAGGATGTTCATTTTGATCCACAGGACATGCGGTTCATGGGGGGGCTTAAAGAGTATATGCCATCCACCTACAAAACATTTTTGATTGCTACAATAGCTATTGCTGGTATTCCTCCATTGGCAGGATTCTTTTCCAAGGATGAAATATTAGCTTTTACTTTTAATGCCGGATTCGGTGAGTTCGCTGGCTCATTATATATCTTTTTGTGGGTTGTTGGAATACTAACGGCCTTTTTAACAGCCTTTTATATGTTCCGTCTAACATTTGGAACATTTAATGGTGAGTTTAAGCTACCTGAAAAAATAAGTGAAGCCGCCGGTGCTGAAAAACATCTACATGAAAGTCCGAAAACGATGACAATTCCACTATGGACACTTGGTGGGTTATCGGTTATAGGTGGATTCTTGGGCGTTCCAAACTTTTTGTTAGCAACATTTACGCACCAAGAAGAACATATTAATTTGCTGCACAATTGGCTCTATAGTGTTACGGCTGATTATGAGCTTGCATTATCTCATTCGACGGAATGGATTTTAATGGCTGTATCAATTTTTGTTGCAATCGGTGGTGTTTATACGGCATATCGAATGTATGGAAGCGGAGCTACTGAAGAATCAGATGCTAGGCTTGCCAATAGATTTGGGGCACTCTATGAAACATGGAGTGAAAAATATAGCCTGGATGAGTTTTATGAAGGTCTTGTTGTACATCCTACGGTGCGTTGGTCAGAAAAAGGCTTGGCCAAATTTGATATGAAAATTGTGGATGGAATTGTCAATATGGTTGGTGGAATCGTCAGACTATTTGGAAGTATTTTTCGATATGTCCAGACTGGCGTTACCAGCAGTTATGCATTGGCATTTGTCTTAGGTGTTATTCTTGTATTAAGTATGTTGATCCTGTAAAAAAGAATTAATAATGGAGTTACTTTTAAATTTAGTTATTTATTTACCCCTTTTGGGAATTGCCGGAATTTTAGCTCTCCGGAATGACAAAGCTACAAAGTGGATAAGCCTTGTTGCTACATCGGCAACATTTCTGCTATCACTACCACTGCTTTTTAACTTTGATATTGCTAGCTCTGGTACCGTACAATATCTGACGGAAGGTAGTAATATCATGACAGGGCTTGATATCAAGTACTTAGTAGGTCTCGATGGATTAAGCTTACTCCTTTTTATGCTTACCACGCTTATGGGACCTATTGTAATACTCTCTTCCTGGGATTCGATTAAAAAACATTTAGCTGGATATTATTCAATGCTCCTGTTGTTGCAAACGGCATCAATGGGTGTATTTGCTTCGCTGGATCTGATTGTCTTTTACGTCTTCTTTGAGCTTTCATTAATTCCAATGTATTTCCTTATTGGAATTTGGGGTGGTAAAAATCGTATTCACGCGACCGTTAAGTTTTTTGTTTATACGTTGGTCGGCTCCTTGATTATGTTGGTTGGCCTAATTTACACAGGCTATGACGCGGGAACTGCTATTGAAGGATATAAGTTTACGACAGACTGGCGATTTTTGTCCGGTGGAGAGTATCAGATTGGATTAGTAGAACAAACCTATCTGTTTTTATCTTTTGCATTAGCTTTTTGTATCAAGGTGCCGCTGTTTCCATTTCATACTTGGTTACCGTATGCCCACACCGAAGCGCCAACAGCAGGTTCGGTGGTACTGGCGGCTATCATGTTGAAGATGGGAACCTATGGCTTGCTACGGATTTGTTTACCGCTTTTTCCCAATGCGTTTGTAGAATTTGCTCCATACCTTGCAACACTGGCTGTGATTGGTATTATCTACGGTGCTCTTGTAGCAATGGTTCAGAAGGATGTTAAAAAACTGGTGGCATATTCATCAGTCAGTCATCTTGGATTTGTTGTGCTGGGATTATTTGCCTTTAATACCATTGCAGTGCAGGGCGCTCTTATACAAATGATTAATCACGGCCTTTCGACGGGTGCACTCTTCTTGATTGTTGGAATGATTTATGATCGAACCCATACGCGACAGATTAAAGATTACGGTGGAATAGCTAAGGTTGTTCCTGTATTTGCCGTTATGTTCATGATAGCAACATTAGCTTCTATTGGTTTACCGGGATTAAATGGATTTATTGGTGAGTTCCTGATTTTAAATGGAACTTTCAGCTCAGAAGTACTGCCACAAAATGCGTTTGTCGTATTTGCGGCACTTGGGGTTATATTGGCTGCTGTTTATATGTTATGGATGTATCAACGTGTAATGTTTGGACCCATTAAGCATGAAGAAAATAAAAAGCTTATTGACCTTAACGCACGAGAAATTGGGCTCTTAGTTCCGCTAGTTATTTTTATGGTTTGGATTGGAATTCGCCCAACAGATTTTACCCAGTATTCTGAAGTTCATGTTCAAGAGCTACTAGAATCATCAAATGAAAAACGATTGGCAATTCAACAATCCGCAAATAGTGAAGAGTTGCCCCAATGGGCTTCAAATTTATATGATGTTACGGATCAATTAGCATCAAAAATTGAAAACCAATAGGACAATGGCTGAACCACTTTCTGATGATCAAATAGCTGATGAGCTTACTGCTTTATCTGGCTGGAGTCATAAAAATGACAAGTTAACTAAAGAATTTGGGTTTGATAATTTTCGGGATGCTGTTGCCTTTATCAACAGAATAGCATTTGAGGCCGAAGAGCAGGTTCATCATCCTGAAATTTTTAATGTTTATAA
>JBEPWP010000095.1:0-6823 GCA_041642355.1 Fodinibius sp.
TGGAGCGCTTGCTATTTTTATGAATAATTTCCGCTATTTTTTTCTTGCCAGAACCAATTTCTCCAATCACGAATACATTTGAATCAAGCTTAGCCAACTGTAGTATCTTGTGAAAGATATCTTGCATCAATAGGCTTGCAAAAGATTTCTCTATATCCTTAAGTAGTATATTTTTTGTATCAATTATACTTTTTGATGCAATCATGATGTGGGAAGTTGTAGTTGCACAAATGATAACCCCAAGACCAAATTGAGTTTGACGGTTTATAACTAAAAATACTAGTAGACAAACTTTTGAGTGAAGTTATTAAAGAGTCCTTCTCTTTCTACCCATACCTAGTTACAACTAATGTGCCAATCTCAATATAGTACAGAATTGTAAGTTTTGATCAAATAATGGTGATTTACAGTAGTTCTTTTAAAGAAAAGAGTCTTTAACCGGGAATTAATTTCATATTAATTTTTTGATGAAGTGTAATATTGATTCATAATGTCTTGATACTCACCTTTTGAAAATCCCTTCAATTAATTGTGGGTTATTGAATTGTAAATCACCATTCGGGTATAATTGTAAGGAATGACACTTGTTATCGGCTTAATTGATTTAATAGAGTATTTTTGTAAAAAAGCTTGGCCGAAGATAAATGGGTTCCTTTCTATTTTGGCGCGTTTGTTGCTTATAAAAGGTTAATAGTGGCAATTAGGTTTATGTAAGTTTAAGATCCAGAGAGAGCAAAAGGGGCATTTGTAATTATATGTTAGATTTTAAGAAAGGGGACCAATGATTTTTTTTGAGGTGTTAAATTATTTTTTACTAATCGGCGCCGGGATACTTGTAAGTTATTATCTGTTGATTAGCTTAGTTGGCTTAGTCAGTAGAAAAGAACATGACCTTGATACAGTTAAAAGTCGAAGATTTGCAGTTATTCTAGTTTCTCAGGAGGCTGAACAAATTTTTTCACGTTCACTATATAGTTTGTCAGGATTGGTATATCCTAAAAATAAGTATGACTTATTTGTAATTGCTGAAAGTTATGCAGATGGCATTATTGGGATGGCAGAAAAAATGGGTGCAAAAATAATGGTGCCTCCCAAAGAAAAGTCACAGGAAGAGGATACCAATATTTTACCATGGGTATTTGAACGTATTTTAGAAGAAAAACAAGTCTACGATGCTATAGTAGTGTTTAACTCTGATGGGTTAGTATCAGGAAATTACCTGGAGGTGATGAACTTTCATCTGGAGCAAGGTTGTGAGATTATAAAGGGGAGCTATAATAATTTACGCCCTCCAAACGGATGGATTGAAAAGGTATGGGAAATCAATTTTTTGATGGATCAAACTGTATATCAAATTGGGCGCAATGCCTTGGGATTGGGAGCTCGTAATCAGAGCAACGGGGTCTGTTTTTCGGCTTCATTATTACGTGAATTTCCCTGGAGAATCGAAGATAAGAGTACCCTCGAAGAGTATAGTTTTGATTTACGATTAAAGGGAATTGAAATAGATGTTGTTCCAGAGGCAGTCTTTTACACCGATATTATGACTGGGAAAAAGAAGCAAAAGAGTTCGCTTAAACAGTTTTATTCCAATAACTATCAACGCATAAAGAAAATTTTGACTAAGATAGTACGTAAAAAACACAAAACAAGATCACTTAAATATTTAGATATCCTATTTGAATTAATTTCTCCAAGATTTGTCAATGTTATGCTGTTCGTTGTAGTTATGGGAATAATTAATGGTGCTATTTGGCTAGTAGATTGGATATCAACAACGCCAGTACTATTTTGGTTGGGGATTACAGGGGTATCAGTGATAAATGTTTTTTTAGCATTGGTTATGCTTGATAGCGCGAATAAAATTTTAAAAACAGCTATCTACATACCGGTAAATTTTTACGTAAAAGCGCAGGGTATTATCACTAGGTTCTTTCACAAAGAGACAGGTACGCAAAAAGGTAAAGAGAGAAAGAGACGCGTAACTGTTTTTGATGAGAACGAGCCTGTGAACTGAACCGACTAAGTGCTAAGATTGATAAAGATCCTGATAGAAATGGAAGTGAAATAAACCTATATCGGGATGGGGTTTTATTTTGGATCGGCGATCCAAAATCTTCTAAAAACTAATTAAAATGGTGCTTCATCACCACCGGGACTATGTCCCATTGGTGGAGAACCATCATCATTAGATTGGTCACCATTATTGGAAGAATTATTATTGGGTTCGCCATATGGACCGGCATCAGCAGTCGTAAGATTCTCGAAACGAGCATAATCTTCTACAAAATAGAGGGGTACGCTTCCTGTTGGGCCGTTACGCTGTTTCCCAATGATAATTTCTGCAAGCCCAGTAGTAGATTGTCCCTCTGGGGTGGTTTTAATGCCGTAATATTCTGGGCGGTAAATAAAACTCACAACATCTGCATCCTGTTCAATAGATCCCGATTCGCGAAGGTCGCTAAGCTGTGGACGTTTGTCACCACCGCGCTGTTCAACAGCTCGACTAAGCTGTGATAAGGCAACAACTGGTACATCCAACTCTTTGGCCAGAGCTTTCAGTCCACGAGATATTGATGCAATTTCCTGTTCCCGGGTGCCGTGGTCTCCACTTGCGGTCATCAGTTGAAGATAATCCACAATGATTAATCCAATATCATGTTCGCTCTTTAATCGTCGAGCTTTTGTACGCAATTCCATGATACTTAGGCCAGGAGTATCATCGACAAAAATATTGGCGGTAAAAAGTCGTCCTGCAGCATCTATAAGGCGTTTAAAATCCTCATCTTCTAATTGTCCCGAACGTGCACTCTGCGCATTAATACGCCCTTCCATAGTCAGCAACCGTTGGACCAACGATTGATTAGACATCTCAAGGCTGAAAATAGCTACCTTGGTGCGCAACTTTTCACTTTGATGTAAAGCTGCATTACGAGCTGTCGTTAATACATAGGCTGTTTTACCCATCGATGGACGAGCAGCAATAATAATAAGATCTCCATTTTGCCAGCCGGCTGTCATTTTATCTACATCCGTACCAGTGGGAACACCCGTAATACCCGCTGACTTTCCCCGGATATCTTCCAGATAGGAGAGTGTATCTTTTAGAACATCGCCAATGGGTTGGGCCTGAGACCGCTGTTTTGAATTTGCAAGGTCAAAGATTCGCTGTTCAGCATAATCAAGTACATCAATCGTATCAGAAGAACTGTCGTAAGCCTGTTTGATAATATCGGTGCAGCCCAGAATGAGGTTGCGTTTTGTAGCCTTTTCGGCAATAATCTGGGCATGATAATCGACATTGGCAGCTGAACTGACCGATCGCGTAAGCTCCGACAAATATCCGGCGCCTCCACAGGTATCTAGCAGGCCTTTATCTCGTAATTCATTTTCTACAGTAAGTAGATCAAGGGGATTGTCTCGCTCATACAGGTCGTGAAGCACCTCAAAAATATGTTGATGAGCAGGTTTATAGAAATCTTCAGGAGAAAGCATCTGCAAGGCAATGGTTGCTGCTTCGTGCTCAATAAGCATTGATCCAAGTACAGCTTCTTCAACCTCTACAGCCTGCGGTGGAACCCGTCCCTCTTGATCCAAGACTTTAGATTCTGAGTTATTATAATTTGATCCTTTATTTGCTGCCATCCGAGAATTGACCTGAAATTATAGCGTAAATTCGTATGATTTGAATGATATGAACAATCCCAATAATTTATTGTTCACGCATCCATAAGTATAATAAAAGCGATACTCTTACCGAAGTAAAAGACGTTATATTTTGATAGAAATTTTAGGGTTGTCCACCGAGTTCATTATATCGTTTACGGAGTAGCTGAACGTCTTTCCAAGTAGGGCGTTTCCATTTTTGATGACGAAGTAATGCAGCAGGATGATAAGTTGCTAACAGTTCATACTTGCCTCTAAAATCGTGAAATTCACCCCTCATTTTTGTGAGCGAAAGGTTTTTATCCAAAAGAGTTTGAGCTGCTACTTTTCCAACAGCAAGAATGAGTTTTGGTTCTATTAAATCAATTTGCCGTAATAAAAAGGGAAGACTTCGTTCGCGCTCTTCAGGTTTGGGATTTCTATTGTTTGGGGGACGGTGCTTTAGGATGTTGGCGATATAAACGTCTTCCCGTTTAAAGTTAATTGCATCTAAAATTTTATTCAGCAATTGTCCGGCTTTTCCTACAAAAGGTTTTCCCTGTTTATCTTCCTCGGCTCCCGGCGCTTCCCCAATAATCATTAAATCTGCGTTGGGATTTCCAACGCCAAATACCAGTTGTGTTCCCTCTAAATCCGTTTTAAGTACATCAGCTTTTTTACACAATGTTTTAAGTTCGTCAAGGGAATTGCATTTATCGATGTAATAATACACATCGTTAGATTCATCCTTGTTAAATAATCCCTCTTGTGAAGTGAACCCCTCATCTTGCTGGATGTTTTCTTCAGATGATGTTTCTTGGGGAGAAGGCTCATTCATTATGTTGCTAGGTTGAGATTCTGATTGGGGAGGAGTGTTATTCTGAGAGATTACATCTTCATTTTTCGACTTCGTTGAAAAGTCCCCATATAGTTCACGCTCTTTTTTAATAAAGCTGATTACATCGTCAATAATTTGTTGGGGATCTCTGTTTGAATCAGCCATAAAATATTATCCAACGAGTTCAGCAATTACTTCTTGTTCCTGTTTAGCTTCCGGGGTTAATTCTCCAATCAAATAGCCCTCCTTCGACCGTGCTCCCAGCCGGACAGGTAAAATTTTGTTTTGGTACTGAGGATTGTAGGGGATACCAACGCGAACATAATTGTCTGTCCATCCCAACATGGCACCATTATTATTAGCCCCTTCAAATAGTACCGGTCGAACTTTGTCTTTAAATGAGGTATCAAAATTGAAACGCTTTTTCTTGGAGAGACGTCGCATTTTATGAGTACGTTCCTTGCGCACACTATCTTGCACCGCTGGTTCTATGTTTAAAGCATGAGTATTTGGGCGTTCAGAATAGGTGAAAACATGTAGATAAGAGACAGGCAGGCTGTTGATAAAATTATAAGATTCCTGAAAGAGTTCATCGGTTTCACCTGGATGGCCTGTAATGACATCAACGCCAATTGCAGCATCGGGCATTAACTTTTTAATAAGCTCAACCCGTTCTCGATACAAATCAGATTGATATCGTCGGCGCATATATCCCAGCATTGTATCGCTACCGCTTTGAAGGGGCATATGAAAATGTGGCTGTATTTTGTCGGACTCTGCTGCTAAGTGGATAATTTCTTCATGCAACAGGTTTGGTTCTACCGAAGAAAACCGGATACGTTCAAGTCCTTTAACGGTATCGAGCTGCTGTAGGAGCAAAAAGAAATTTTCATCTGTTCCCCGGCCAAAATCACCTGCATTAACACCGGTAACGACCACTTCTTTAAAGCCTTCTTCCACCAGTAGTCGAGCATTTTCAACAACGCTATTAATCTTTGGACTACGACTTTCGCCCCGTGCCATCGGGATAGTGCAAAAAGAACAATTATAGCTACAGCCATCTTGTACTTTTAGAAATGCCCGCGTGCGGTCATCAGCAGAAAAAGCATTGTGGAAATCGACTGCTTCATTTACATCTGAATTATAGACAAGAGGTTCAGATCGTTTTTCGAAATCGTCAAAAAGTTCGAGTAGCTTGAACTTATTCTTGGCGCCGAGCACCGCATCCACTCCGTCAATTTCAGCAATTTCTTCAGGTTCCAATTGTGCATAACAACCTATTACGGCAACAAAAGCCTCGGGATTTCTGCGAAGGGCACGACGTACGGTATTGCGGCAACTGCTGTTGGCGCTTTGGGTTACCGAACAGGTATTAACGACGTAGATATCCGCCTCTTTATCAAAATCAGTGATGTTAAATCCCTCATCTTCAAAGTCGCGCTGAATGGCCATTGTTTCGGAATAATTCAGTTTACAGCCGAGGGTTTTAAAAGCAACTTTTTTCATGGGTTCGCTGATAGTGGAATTTAGGTTCGCTCATCAAACTAAAGAAAATACGAAATGGCTGTAAAAATATCGACGGTGATAAATGCATTTTATTGTATCGAATATTGATCTCTGTGGATGTAAAAAAATTGCTCATAGTACGTTTCGGTATATAATTATTACTCGCAGATCTTTATTACAGAAGCCCAAATAGACAATAGCATTTTGATTGAGCTGTTGAGAGTAGTACGAATAAAGATGGTACAGTTGTTGTAACTATGCTGCCTACAGAATGTTTATTTCTTTGAAAAAACGAATATGAAAAACAAGAAAGTTTATATAGCAGGCCATCGGGGAATGGTTGGGGGAGCAGTTTTAGAGCTTTTTAAAAGTAAAGGCTATTCGAATATTGTAACTAGATCCAGTAGAGCCTTAGATTTGCGTGAGCAGCAAGGGGTGGAGAAATTTATTGAGGAAGAACAGCCTGATATCATTGTTTTAGCCGCTGCAAAGGTGGGAGGAATTTGGGCGAATGATCAACATCCATATCCATTTTTATATGATAATCTGACTATTCAGAGTAACGTAATTAATGCTGCCCATAAATACGATGTAGAGCAACTTATTTTTCTTGGTAGTTCTTGTATTTATCCGAAGCACGCCTCGCAGCCTATTAAAGAAGAATACCTACTAACAGGATCTTTGGAACCTACTAACCAGTGGTATGGGATTGCAAAGATTGCGGGAATAAAGCTTTGTGAAGCTCTAAATCGTCAGTATGGACGTAATTATGTATCGCTAATGCCGACGAATTTATATGGTCCCGGTGATAATTTTGATCTTGAAACATCACAT
>JBEPWP010000096.1:0-6820 GCA_041642355.1 Fodinibius sp.
AGAAATACTGTATGTAGTCGTAGATTTTGCCAAGGTAATTATGATTCAGCTTCGTCGGTTTCAAACTTTTCAATAGCATCAGATTCGTCTTCTACGATGTCGTAGAGCGAAGGAAATCCCAATAGGTCGAAAACATTATAGACCTTGGAATTCATGTTGGTAAGCTTGATATCACCTCCCAGTGAACGAACATCTTCGATATATGCCATAAATACTCCCAGGCCGGCACTGGCAATGTAATCTAACTCTTTGCAGTTGACGATGATCTGGTGCTTGTCCTGATCGATCAACTTCTTGAGTGAATCCTCTAATTGAGAGGCCGTATGGGCATCAAGCTCACCGCAAAGCTCCAAAACATCATAGGACTGTACTTCTCTGTGATTGATTTTAAAATTTTTCATTACTGCGGATTTGTTATTAGAAACTATTCCCTAAATGGAAAGAACGACTAAACATAAAAAATTTTACGAACATGGTACGCAAATTTGAGTAAATGCCTAAATTTATCTGGAGTGGTATAAACTATTATCAATTATAGCTAAAAGTTTACGAATAGGAGGGCAAAATGATTCAAAATAAATAAGGCCTCACGAGTATCAGTCGTGAGGCCCTGACTATTCATCAAGAGAGACGCTACTTGAGCGCATTTCAATATACAGTAATTTCACTGTTTTCTACAAATTTTTTACATAATAGGTATCAGTAATACTCTTTGTCGATAAGTAGCACCTTCACCTTTTGCTAGTTACATGGGAGCCAATGTCTTTTAGAAATTTATATGTGTTATCGATAACATTTTTAACGGATTTTGAAACGAGGGAATTACAAATAACATGACTATTCGCTTCGGGAAAGTTTGAAACACGTAGTAACTCTGTGCGCGAACCCAGGTTTTGGGCCATTTTTTTTATGGTAGATACAGAAACGACGGTATCTTGTTCGTTTTTATTTTTATAATAATATCCTACAAAAGTAGGATGGTTTACACTTTTAAAAAGTTCAGCTGTCATATTATGCTCAACAAAAGCCCCCAGCTCCAAGACACCTGCAAGAGCATAGTGTTTGTTCCAAATTTTATCTTCTGCAAAAGTAGTATCTTTTGTTGTTATGAGATGTTTCTTGCCTGGAATAACTTTTAAAACCTTTCGGCTTAGTTTATTCGTTAAGAGTGTAGAGTTGAGCCCATGAAAATCGATCAATGGGGAATATAAAACCAGTGATGATATTGTCTCCTTATATTCAGGTTTAGAGGCAAGGTAAAGAGCAAGGGATCCACCGGTAGAGGTGCCCATCAAAATTACTTTTTGACCGATTCGCTTACCAATTTCAAAGGCAAATCGAGCCGATCGAAGCATTTTTTCTTCTGTCAGGTTTAATAGAGGATATTCGCTTTTAATTCCGTGTTCTTCCATCCGGCTTAAAAAGAGATTACATCCAAATCTTTTGGCAATTGTTTTGTGGACAGGATTCCCTTCGGGATGAGAAGCACGAAACCCATGTAGGTAGACTATAGCATAATCAGTTTTTTGGACTTCTCCGTTGTGCCATAAAATTTGTGCTTCAGTGCCTTCCTTTAAGTTAAATCGAGATTCACAAGTATCTAAATACCCATCTAGTTTGTGGAGTTCAGTTGGGATTTCAGAAAAGGTTTGCTGCATTTATACAATGACTTGTTTATTTGTTTGATATCGAAAATAAAAAAGCACCGCAGAATTAACCACGGTGCTCTGATATAAATAATAACTATTACTTATTATTCAGTTTTTGTTGTATCCGATTCAGTAGTATTAGATTCTTGCTCGTCCATAGCCATTGAAATCCAGGATTTGGCATTATGGTTATTCATAAGCTTATCTTGAAGCTTTTCAGCCATATCTTTAGTTGCGACACGTCCTAATCGCACTCGGAACCATACATCACCAGTTTCTTCATTACCCATTTTAACGACATAAGCATTTTCGTAGCCGCGGTCTACCCATTTTGGTATTTGCTCCTCAGCTTTTTCTTTTGATCGCCAAGCTTCTACTTGAACTGCAAACGCTCCGTCACTGTCATACTCAATTCTGTTACGTTCGCGCTCTTTTTGGGCAGCTTCAATACTATCTTGGCGTGCTTGTTCAATGCTATCTTGACGCTGCTGCTCAAGACGCTGTTGCTGGACTCGTTCCAGGGAATCTTGGCGCGCTTGTTCTCTCTGTTGAATCTCTTCTTCACTCGGTCCGCAGGCCTGTAACATACTAATTGCCATTGCCGAAGTTATGAGAAAAATAACTACTCGTTTCATAAGCCTTTTGTTATTAATGTATTGGGATGAATTGTTTTAACCTAACAATCTTAATTTTACTTAAAAAAAGGATTGGTACAAAACTAATTAAATAAAAAGATCATTTTAAGTTTTTTGTACTGTAATTTGGATTCGTCAAGGAATAAAAAATCATGGTTAGCGGTTGCTATCACGGATGTTTCTATTTAGATTTGATCTAAATTTTTCACTTCTCAGAGAAGGATAAGCGCTATTATAGGCACAAAATCAAATAGTAAATCGCCCCCGTGGTACCTATTACTAATTGCGGGACTCATTGCAGCCGGTGTTTTGTTGCCCCTTGTATATTTGTTGATCAGGGCTTTTGATGCATCCCCAGAGATGCTCAATAATGTTGTTTTCCGGATGCGAAACCTGCGTTTGCTTGGCAATACATTGTTGCTGACTTTTGGCGTGCTAATATTAGATATTTTGATATCATTGCCATTGGCGTACATGTCAGTAAGGATTAAAATAAAAGCACGCAAGTTTATTACGATATTAGGAGTCTTGCCCTTGGCAATTCCTGGATATGTTATGGCTTACGCGTTGTTGGGGCTTGGCGGATATAATGGAACGTTCCAAGCTTGGTTTGGATGGACAGCACCACGTATTAATGGATTTGCCGGTTCATTGATTGTGTTAACGCTCTGTACATTTCCTTATTTATATTTAAATCTACGAACGGCACTGGCAGGTATGGATCGTTCTATTGAGGAGGTTTCGCGTTCTTTAGGACATGATGCAAAATCCACATTCTTTAAAGTAATATTGCCCCAGCTGAGACCGGCTCTGCTTGCGGGGTCATTATTAGTAAGTCTTCATGTGATTGGTGATTTTGGAACTGTTTCACTAATGCGGTTTGAGACTTTTAGTTACGCCTTGTATTTGCAGTATATCGCAGCCTATGATCGCATTTATGCAGCGTGGCTGGCCCTGATGCTCTTGGCACTTACGACCGGGGCATTAGTATTAGAATATAAAATGCTCAAAAAGGCGATCTATCATCGCCTTGGACGAGGTGTTTCTAAAGCCAAAAACTATTTAGAGTTGGGGCCTTGGGCTATACCTGCCTATTCTTTTGCGATAGTATTATTTTTAGTGGCTATTGTTTTACCAGTCTCATCAATTATTTTTTGGTTAAACCAAACTGCTTTTGCCTCAGTAGCCGGTAATTTATACGAAGCATTTATGAATTCAGTACAAGCATCAGCTCCGGCAGCAGTACTCACAACCCTGATGGCTCTCCCTCTGGCCTATATTGGGGTTCGTTATAAAACAAAATTGAGCAATCCTATAGAGCGAGTTGCTTATTTGGGGTATGCTACCCCCCGCTTGCCTTTGCTCTGGCTTTTGTGTTTTTCTCCCTGCAGGTTTCCACGGTGTTATATCAGTCGCTCTTATTATTGGTAATCGCATATTCGCTTCACTTTTTAGCAGAAGGTATAGGACCGGTGCGCAGTGCTTTATACCAAGCCCCGGAAAACCTCGAGGAGGCTGCACAGTCATTGGGATATTCATCCATCAAATCATTTTTTAAGGTTACTCTCCCATTATTGCGTGGTGGAATTATTGCGTCCGCATCTTTGGTTTTTTTATCTGCAATGAAAGAGTTGTCGATTACGTTTTTATTATCACCAATAGGGTTTGATACGTTGGCATTAAATGTTTGGTCCTATACTGGAGAAGCGATGTTTGCCGAGGCGGCTCCCTTTGCACTGGTAATTTTATTATTTTCATCCCTGTTTGTGGGATTTTTGTTTACTAAGGAGTTGAAAAAATGATGAGTGATTTACTAACAGTACAACATTTAACGAAATCCTTTGATGAAAATGGTCCCGTTGTAAATAGACTGGATTTTGAAGTTAAGGAGCATGAGATATTTGCTCTGTTGGGACCAAGTGGCTGTGGTAAAACAACATGCCTGCGCCTGATTTCAGGTTTTGAGCATGCTGATGAAGGTGAAGTGCGTTTAGATGGTAAATTATTGGAATCCCCCAAAACACATGTAGCACCCCAGAATCGTGGAATTGGTTTTGTTTTCCAGGATTATGCACTTTTTCCTCATTTATCGGTTATAGAGAATGTGGCCTTTGGGCTTACTGATATCCCCAAACACAAACGATTGGTGTATGCCGAAGAGGTGCTGTGTCGAACTGGAATGGGGGAATATAAAGATCGAAATCCCAGCGAACTTTCAGGTGGACAGCAACAACGGGTAGCGTTGGCTCGTGCTATAGCTCCCAAACCCAAACTGGTATTGTTGGATGAGCCGTTTTCTAATCTGGATGCCATGCTTCGTGATTCTATGCGTAAAGAGGTACGGGAAGTTCTCAAGAAAGCGGGGATGAGTGCGTTACTTGTTACCCATGACCAAGAAGAGGCACTTTCGTTTGCAGATCGCATTGCAGTGATGAACGACGGAAAGATCGAGCAAGTTGGGACCCCCGAAGAAGTTTATTACAATCCGAAAACAAAGTTTGTGGCACAATTTCTCGGCCGAACAAATCTTTTCCATGCGGATGCGCATGGTGGATCACAAGTAGCTACGAAATTGGGACCCATGAATTTGAATTGTGACGCCTGTGGCCGTGTACTTTGTTCCATTCGTCCGGAACATTTGACGTTGGAAAAACCCACGAATCAAAGCCCAGAAAATATAGGCACCGTGCTGGGTCGTGAGTTTAAGGGACACGATATCACATATCATGTGCAGCTGGGAGAGCAAAAATACTTGGTTCATACCGATAACCGCGTGCTTTTTGAACCCAATGATGCCGTGGTTATAAAGCCACTTGAATCAGCAGTAATTTTAGATGAATCAGATCAGTAAATTATTAATGTTATGAGCTTTCTATTACTACTCGTAATTGCTGCAATTTGCGGTGCCATTGGACAAAGTATAGCAGGTTATTCGTTGGGCGGTTGTCTAATTACGACGGTCGTGGGATTTATTGGTGCTTTTATTGGCAAGTGGCTTGCTGCAGAAATGGGGCTTACCTACATTTTTCCTGTGGAAGTAAGTGGAGAAACTTTTCCAATCATATGGTCAATATTTGGGTCAGCTCTTTTTGCAGTAGCTGTCGGGTTGTTATCTCGTGGTAAAGATCAATTAAGGAAATAGTTATATCTTCGGCTGCAACCGAGAAGACCTATCCATTAAAACATTGTTTACTAATTATTCTTCCGGCGCAGAAAAATCCTGATTAAAGGGATTGTTGTTAAATCCAGGCGTAATTTTCACAAAGCCATGGGCCGTTGCATTGTGACATGAATTACAGGAATCGGAAAGCTCAATAGTTTTTTTTCTGACCTCTTCCCAATTTCTATTTGCTAATGCCGTTTCTGTAGGTTCTATGGCAGGATCAAACATTAGCGTCATGAATTTTTTAATGTCATACCCTTCATAGCCCGGGATGTTTTCTTTGATGCCATCGGCAGCGGCTCTGACTTCATGAAAATAAAAAGTGGCTAATTCATGATTTTTGGCATCAACAGCTAAAGCATATTTGTGGAAATATGTTTGTAGCTGTCCCATGGCATCTGCAAGCTCAGGCGTATCTTCTTTGGCTTTTTTAACTTCTTGCTGGGATGCTTTCGTGCTATTGTTATTATTTTGCTCGGTTGTGCATTGGATGGTTACAAGAGCACAGAGTACAAAACTTAATGTCAAAAAAAAGACTTTAACAGGGCTGACTTCGTCAAACATTTTTTGGAAGCTATATTCACTATTTAAAATGAATCTAAGTATATAAAAAAATGTCTAAAGGTGGAATTGTAATTCAGTTTGTTTAAATAATTAAAAAAGTCGTGCTACGCTGATATTTAGCAATACAGCTGGTTGGTCTAGGCGGGTAGCCAGATCCAAGCGAAATAATCCCATTATGCCATTTAGAGATGCTCCTACTTCCCAATGGGTACCGTTGGTTTTCCTTGGTTGAAGTCCTGACTGAGATAGAAAATTGTCGTTTGGGAGCCAGGTTTTTGCCATTCCGCCGAAAACAATAAAGCTAATATTACGATCTGTTAGTGCCTGTAACCCTATAATTTCAAAGGGAATAGTTCGGAAGTTATGTTCGGTATTTATAGCTAGATATTGTTGTCCTTGATAAGGCCGATTTCTGATTGTTTTCATAACTCCGTATGGGGCGGTAGTACCTATGGTGCCATCGACAACTCCCCATTTTTGTGGAGGAAGGTCCCCACTATAGGTGCCACCCTTGATGGTGAAATCAAGCGTGTTGGATAAAAATCGTCGTTGATAAAAAGTGGGGAGTGACCACGACACAAGTCCAGTATAACGGGTAAAATCATAGTCGCTGCCAAGAGCGCCTGATGAATGCTCGATGTTTAGTTGTATCTTTTTTTGTGAGGTGACTCCAAAATTATAGGGTTCATCTATTTTATATCCGGTTGTAAAATCAATCGATTGCAATCTCCCTTCAGGAATACCGGGGTTAATTTGAAAGTTTCCAGCGTTGCCACAAATATCATAAGCAGTAGTAGTTGGTAGGGAAG
>JBEPWP010000097.1:0-6811 GCA_041642355.1 Fodinibius sp.
AATCGCCGGTAGAAACCTCCGGGGGGAGCCATATTCGGCAACTCTGTGTCAATATTACTGTCAAAGCCTGCCGTGGCATCGGGATGCATTCCAAAAGTCAAGGTTTTACTGTTAATACCATCAGCTACTGTTATTTGCTCACTAAAAGCTTTTGGCAGTTCATTAAAATGAGCTGTAAGGTTGTAATCCCGATTCATTGTTACTTGCAGAGGATTACCTGTAAAAGAAGTATCACCGCTCCATTCAACAAACTCCCAGCCGTCTTGGGGTATAGCCGAAACCTCAAGAGTTACCCCCGAATCAAACATACCGCTGGCAGGTTCAATGATCCCCCCGGCTTCGGGCACTGCTCCTGTAACCAGTTGATACTGAGCATCCTCGGGAATCTCATAATTAGCTACAAGATTCATGTTTCTGGTGATAGCAAAAGTAAGCGAATCCTCTTGTGCGGTGGTATCACCGGTCCACCCAGTAAACTGCCATTGTGAACCAGCCGGTGACGTGGTGATGATAATCTCTTTGCCCGTTATATATGATCCTGTTGGTGGATTCACCTCTCCTGCCTCTTCTGGATTTACCGTAGCCTGCACCTCAACGATATCCGTATCCTCAACGGTTGGACAATTCGTCAGCATAAAGCTAAGCAAAAATGATATCAGTAATAATCGCATTTTGTTTTACATATGTATTAAAAGTAGCAAAATGACTACTTAACTAATATAAACTTCTTTGTATCGACCTTATCCCCAGCCCTCAAACGGTACAGGTAAACACCGCTTGCCAAATCTGATCCGTTAAAAGTTACTTTATAGTTACCTGCAGACTGTTCTTCATGTACAAGTGTTCTAACTTTTTTTCCCAGTATATTGAATACTTGTAAAGTTACCTCTGCCTGTTCGGTGATGGCATATTCTATTTGAGTTGAAGGGTTGAACGGGTTGGGATAATTTTGCTCAAGATTAAACTTCTTCGGAATATCCTGGTTCATTGAAGCAAAACCTTCCGGCGACAAATAAATGGAATCAGTTTTTTTATTCTTTAAGTGAAATTCTTTTGATGGACTAATTTTATACTTTTCATGCAACTTTCCATCGACATATTCCTTAATAATAAATTTTTCCTGGGAACTTATTTTTGGTCCATCTAACCTCAGAGTTATTGATTCATTACCAATCTTCTGGAGCTGTATATTAGCCTCTTTATGCTCCACCAAACGAGTCCCTTCCTCAAACCGAGCATCAAAAGCATCCCCCGGCGGAAGCGGTGGCAATGAATATTGAAGTTTATTTACTTCGTCAGGAAGCTCCTCTCCAAAGAATAATACCCTAGAATGGGTTCCATTTGTAATCTTTATTTTATTAAACTCTTTTGTAACCTCTTCCCTCTTTCTAGTCAGTGCGTTCTTTGTTTTTTTCTCGGTTCCAGTTTGACTCTGGCTGAACCCGGGATGTGTAAATGTTACCGTACCGGCAGACGAGGCTCTAATCCAATATCCATAGCCCGGGCGCAAGGTATCAGAATCCACATATGTCTCATTGAAAGCAAACAATGTCTCAGTTAATAAAATCTCATCGGGACCTTGAATAGATTCTACCGGCAGCTTACCGCCAACACCACTTACAAGATTCCAACCCTTCTTCAGATCTACGGTAAATTCTGTAAATGGCAACCCCTCTAAAGAACGTTTTTCTACTTCGGGATCAGAAAATTTGGCCCAGTAGCCTTTACCCTTTTCCAACTGCGTTACCTGATTATACCCCCCGTCATATTCATAGATCATAAGATCTTCTAATAATGACTGCATTGAATCTGGATTAGCCTCTACTGGTAAACCAATTAAATCCCATCCTCCTTCTGTAGCATATTCTACTGTCTTGGGATAAATAGCATCTACCGGCGCAGAAACTTCTCCTACATTATTGTTGGTGTCCCGAGCAGCGATTACAAACTTTTGAACGCCCTCGTAATTCCCAGGCAAGGTAAAACTAGTATTTCCGGTACTGTCTATCGGTGTATCTGGCAGCTGGCCATCAGAATCTAAATGATATATCAGATAATTTTCTAAATCACCAATGTCAGGGACTTGCCAGCTCAACTCCTTTGTCCCCTCCTGTTCTATCAGGCTTACCCCCTGTACCTGTGGCGGCGAAATATTATCAAAAGCTCTTCCTGTTACCTGTTGGCTTCCGGCAATAACCGTATCTTTGTATGCTAACACTCTAAATGTATAAGAGTAATCAACTTCATTATTATTGGTAGGCTGTGTTCTAGGTACCGGAACATCATACGAATTTGCTCCTGAATCGGTAATCAATGTTTTCCATACGTCATTTGCTGTCATTCTTTGAACTGCCAAGCTATCATAACCGGAAGTTTGATTCATCAAATAACCACCAACATTTACCCGAACTTCTCCCCCCTGATCATTGGGAATATCCTCTACTGAAGTAATTGTTAACGGCAGTGTAAGCGCATATCGATATATGCGGCTGGTACTAATACCATCGCTGTTATCATTAAATTGAGATATCACCAAATCCAGTTCTCCATTATTGGTAAAGTCACCTGTAGCCATGGTGCCATGCTTGTTAAAAAAATGAGTTCCTCCAAGAGACGCATCAGAATTAGCCCCTTTAATAAGACTAGACGTAGGATTATCGGTATCTATATTCGTGTATAGGGCAGCGTGATTTTGGGTATTACTAGACCCAATTATCAATTCATCTTTCCCGTCATTGTCGAAGTCCGGAACAGCCTCGAGACTGGCAAGCATTATATTAGTTTCGCTTCCTTCAGAGACGAAATTGGGAAGTGCTAATGATTGATCAGGACCATCTCCAAAATTTTGGCCGCCATAGTAAATTCTGGCAACAGTATCTGTAGTTGTTGCGCTTATCGCTAAGTCTTTTAACCCATCTCCATTAACATCACCAGCTACTAAATCTAGACCAAACCAGCTACTCATCGAAGGCGTTAATCGAATTGGTTCATTTTCATTGCTCGGGGTATTTCCATTACTTAGATAAACATAAACTTCACCAGTAACTTCGCTAGAACCTTTTAAAGGGGATCCCACTGCAAAATCATTCAACCCATCACCGTTCAGATCTCCCAATGAGGTTGCACTTGCAGCGGCACCTATGTTAGTGGAGAAAAAGTCGCCCGACGGATCCATATTAAGTACATTTTCAGGAATTGAAGATATAGACGATCCACCAAGAAAGAGATAAGCCTGATTAAGGTACGAATCCCCACCTGTAGTATCAGATGCTAATCCCGATCCAATCAATATATCAGAACTGCCATCTCCATTAACATCACCAATATTATTGATTCCCAATGCGTGATTTACCTCTGCGTCCTGAAAATCAGAAAGTGGAATGCTCTTTAGCCGGTTAAAAGAACTTCCTCCTTCAAAAAATTCTATCTGGTAGCCTGTATTCCCCTGGCTTATAATTGCAATATCGGTAGTGCCATCGCCGGTAAAGTCTCCTTTTGTCATCCCTTCCAGATAGTATCCCGAACTGAAACTTTGATCTGGTGATTCCGAAATACTACTTCCACCATAGTAAATCTCTACTTTCCCCTGATCATAAAAAGCCATGCCAAAATCATCAACGCCGTCGCCATTTACATCCCCTAGTTCCTCTACCTCATATATGACATTAAAAAAATAGGCCCTTGGATATAATTGAAACTCCGAATTATCCGTTTCCTCTTCACTCCCGAACAGTATTCTGCGACCGTAACTGATTCCATTTTCCGATATTGCATTGTGAGCAAGTATAGCATCATCAATATCATCACCATTAAGGTCTCCAAAGCTACTATAGGGATTGTAACCCATCTCCCAACTCCAGTTAGAACTATTATTACCACCAAGTTCAACATCGAGAGAAAGAGAAGTACTTAAATCGCTAGAACCATAGGCAATATGTGGAGAATAATTATCATTGGGATCACCCATGATAAAATCATGCCTCCCGTCATTATTCAGATCTCCCGCTGGCACCAACTCCCCATCAAGAATTTCAGTTGGGGTTAAATAAGCCGAATCTGTCGTATCATATTCCATGACATACTTTGGGCTATCTCTTCCAAGAGATATATAGATGTCATCATGCTCATTGGCATTTACATCAATCAAGTGTAAGTCGGTCTGTCTAGCATCTTCAAAAGAAGGATTAAATCCAAAAGAAGTTGCCTGCAAAAAGATCTCTTCAAGATTATAATATTCAAAAACCTTTATTTGACCATCACCATTACCACCACTAAACTCAACTATTTCAACCCAAGGGTCCTGATCAATATTTTTGGCAATAACTTTTTTGGGTAAGGACGAAAGGACAGTACCATAACTATCATCAACAAGTATATCACCAAAGTTATTGCTACCCAGCGTTAATTTTATCTCTCCTGTAGTTTCAGAATAGGCAAAGATATCTTCTCGTCCATCTTGGTTAAAGTCAATAAAGCCTAAAATGTTAAAATTTGTCGGATCAAGATCGTTTAAAGTGGAGCTTACTTGGTTGTATCCTGTGCTGGATCCTTCATAGATATAATGATTATCCATTGTGTCTACTGCTACGGCATCAGCATAACCGTCACCATTTAGATCACCGACGGGTTTTAACTTACGATCGATAATCTGATCTGGTTCTATTGAAGTATTACCTCCAAAAAAGACCGCTGTTTTCTGAGAACCAGTAACAATAAAATCATCCATATTATCACCGTTTATATTGCCAGCCGGTTCTCCCTGTCCAAACAGGCGGAAATCCCAATTGGTATTGGGATTGGGATTTCGATTCCACATCTGATCGTGCTCGTAAATCGTATAGTCACCACTTATTGAATTGAGGTCTACACCAGATGTAATCGGGTTAAAGTTAGGAGAAGATTGCTGACTCTTTTGCCGATCGAAATGTGATTGACTAGGCTCCAGACTTTTTTGATGAATAGAAGACTCTCCACCTCCTTCCAATTTTTTATCTTGCCCAATAGCACCAAAAGGTGTACTTATCATAATGAATAAAAAAACGATGACCATAAACACGGCCTCTATTTTACTCCCATCATGCGAAGAGGCATCCATATTATCCCTGATTACTTTATTTAAAAAAGAACTCTATTCTGCTTTCTAAAGTCTAATAAAGAAATTCACATAGATGATAATCACCGATAAGATAAGTACAGGCTTTGATATTGTAGCCCTCCCTCGTCTACAACCCTAACGTTATTAACGTGAACTCTTGATTTACCTAACCCCGAAAGCTAGTTATAATTTCAATACTAGTATTAGTATATAATATCTAAAAATCAAAGAAATTATCTGATACCTGTTGCTTGGAAAAGCTATAATAAAGTTATCAGCCAGACTATTCGATTAGGAACTGACACTATCGAGACCCGTAAGACCTGATTACCACTACCTATTCAGTAATTTCTTTAAACGGGGCTCCAGCTCATTATTCGTGAGCGCACCAACGGCAAAATATTCCAGGTTGCCTTTTTTATTGATGACGTAGGTTGTGGGGACGCCCATTGTTGGGCCATATTTATCCATGATGGTACCATCATCAATTACAATGGGATACGTGACGTCGTACTCTTCCACAAAGGGACGTACTACCGACTCTCCCTGTTCATCGATAGATACCCCTAATATCATGAATCCCTGATCTTGGTACTTCTCGTAGAGCTCCTGTAAGTCAGGCGTCTCTTCTCTGCAAGGGGCGCACCAAGTAGCCCAAATGTTAAGCAGCACTACCTGTCCCTCGTAATCGGAAAGTTTAAAAGTCTCATCATTGAGTAATGTTACCTCAAAATCACGGGCTTTGGCTTCTCGCTGGGCGGGATATAATTGTGCCGATGCGGGATCAAGCTGTTCGAGCGGCTGCGTGGGCGCATCCCCTTTTTCTGATTCACTTTCGGTATTACATCCCCAAAACATGAAAACAGATAAAACGAATATAAGTCCAAAACGGAGAGAGAAGTTCTTCATCATAAAAGTTTGGCTTTTGAGGATATCAATGCTGGGCAAACACTTCGGTACTGCCGTCATTTTTTAGCAAATATACCTTGTAAGGCTCATTGGGCCTGGTATTCATGCCGGGAGAACTGGCGGGCATGCCGGGAACCACCAATCCGCGAGCGTCGGGCTTTTCTGCCAATAGTCGCTGCACATCTTCGGCCGGTACATGTCCCTCAACAACATAATCTCCAACTACGGCAGTGTGGCAAGCCCCCATATTCTGTGGAACTTTCTGGTCGGCTTTAACGGCATACATATTATGCGAGTTTACGGCTTTAACGCTATAACCATTCCCCTGCATGTAAACCGCCCATTTGTCGCAGCACTGACAACCCTCATTTTTATACATAACCACATCGGCCGTTGCACCATTATCACTGCGCTCATAATAATCGTTGATAATATACCAGATAGCACCTCCAGCAAGGAGGATAACAAGTGCGGCGTAAGCAAAAAACTTTTGGGGCTTCATAAGCGAATTGGTTGCTATTTAAGAAATGAAGTGTACCTGAGGGGGGACTCGAACCCCCACGACCGCAATGGCCACCGGATTTTGAATCCGGCGCGTCTACCAATTCCGCCACTCAGGCATTTGTTTGAGAAACGGAATATAAGAGATAAGCTCCTATTTCTACAACTGAAATTGTACTTTTTCCGGGATTGCCGTACGAGGCATTTATGGCTTTGTTTTGGGATGGGCAGTATCACCAATCCTGCCCCATACGGCCACTCCGACGATCCTTTCGAGGAGGAGTATCAAGTCCACATGTAAGCAGC
>JBEPWP010000098.1:0-6761 GCA_041642355.1 Fodinibius sp.
CAATAGCTATCTGGAGGATGAAGCCTTTGAGGCATCCGTGAAGTTTTTAGTGGGTTTGCTACTTCCTGTCTATTATTTGATTATTGGCTTTATCTTATTTTTATCAGGATTGTCTGGGCCGTGGACGATAGGCTATGTGCTGGCAAGTCTGGCAACCGCACCATGTTTTGTGAGAGCTAAAGACCTCTTGGTAGATACATTCTTCAACAAACAGAAACGTAATAGTTTGTTGAAAAATAAAGAGGTTACCGAGAAATTGGAGAAGTTTAAAAACTTGAGATGCACGTTATTTAAGCAACAGGGTGATTAAAGATAATATCAGCGTCCAGGGGTAAAGGCATTTTCAAAATGTTTGATGTCGGGTGCTTCATTATTTTTTTGGAGGATAGAAATTACATCAAAACGTACTGGAGCCCCATCCATCTTTCGATGGTAAAGCCAAGCTTCGGCAGCTTTGTAAATATTTTGAATCTTTTTGTCGTCGACAAACTCTTCGGGTTCGCCAAAGGTGTTAGAGGAGCGTGTTTTAACTTCTGCGAAAACGATGTGGCTTTCATTATTATAGGCTACGATATCCACCTCGGCGTGCTCAAAATGGTAGTTACGCTCAAGAATGGTATAACCTTTTGATTCAAGATATGCAGTGGCCAGCTCTTCACCTTCATCGCCAATTTCGCGTGTTGTTTTTTTACTCATGGTGTTGTGGTGATGAAGTGTCGGGTTTTGAACCCGTGATGGTGTGTTTCATTTCAGCCAGTTTTACAAGATGTTTCAAAAATTTAAGGTTCTTTTTGTTGATATAGGGCAAGAGGGCCTCTGTAAACCGTTCAAACATCTCCAAAAATTCGGTAAACCGCTCAATTCGTTCCCGAAAATCCAGCTCCTCATCAGATAGTGATTCTTTATCCTCAAAAAGATCAAGGGTTTTATTTAGATTATGCCTGATGGGAGCCACTTCGCGCTGTTGCCGCTCCCTGATGATTGTGGAAACAATATTCCAGACATCCTTTTCGGCGGTATAGAAATCTTTTCTGTTACCCTTAAAGTGCACTTTGTGGATTAGCTGCCACTGCAACAGGTTACGCAGATTCATATTGGCATTGCCACGGCTGATATCAAGCTGCTCCATGATGGCATCGGTATCTAGAGGATCGGATTCCGCATACAATAGGGCATGTATTTGCGCCATCGTTTTGTTGATGCCCCAGGCCGAGGCCATTTCACCCCAGAGCAAAATAAATTGCTCTAACGCTTCTTCATGGGTTTTTGAGCGATTGTTATCCACACATTAAGAGTCAGAGAATTAGGGTTTAGTTGACCGAGCAGGCACCGTTGGCAGCACAGCATCCAGCAGTACCATTAGCTTGCTGCTTTTCCTTGGCACGTTTTTCTTTGCGGTCGCTGTCCTTATAATCGGTTACGTAAAAGCCGTCGCCTTTATATACAACGCCACCACCGCCAGATATTACGCGCTTGACTTTTTGTCCTGTTTCCGGGCATTCTTCCAACGCATCGTCGTTGATGCTTTGTTTTATTTCAAAAGTAGATCCATCTTCGCGTTTGTATTTGTATGTAGGCATAATTCGTAAATGATTTTTATTGGTTCAACTTGCACATCATAGTAGCATAAAATGTGCCAAATTTAATTTTTTGTACAAATTTTCAGTGTTATGGCTTCAAGGCTTGTAGGCCATTTTGCAAACGGCTAACGGCTTCTTTTAGATCCTCCATTGAAGATGCATAACTGAGTCGCATGCCGTTTGGTTCCCCGAAAGCGTCACCGGGCACCGCAGCCAAACCATGTTCTTCAATCAGGTACATACATAGATCGGTACTGGATTGAATGGAGTCGCCATTTGGAGATGTCGTGTTGAGATAGTGAGATACATCCGGAAAGACGTAGAAGGCGCCTGATGGTTTAAAGCATTTGACACCGTCAATATTTGATAACGCCTCTATAATATAATTACGACGCTTTTTAAATGAATCGCGCATGGCATGGACGGCATCTAGATTGCCGCGATACGCCGCTTCTCCTGCTTTTTGTGAAATACTTGATGGGGCAGAGGTTTCCTGGCTCTGGATCTTTGCAACAGCGTCGGCAAAAGCCTTGGGTGCTGCCAGGTATCCAAGTCGCCAGCCGGTCATCGCAAATCCTTTTGAAAAACCATTAATGAGTACCGTGCGGTTTTTAAGTTCAGGAGCAACATTGAGGATACTAACATGCTCATCCTCAAATACAATGTATTCATATATTTCGTCAGAAATAATATTTACATGCGGATACTCTGCTAATACATCCGCCAGAGCCTTAAGTTCATCGGCACTATAGCAGGTACCCGTGGGGTTAGAGGGCGAACAGAGCATTACCGCCTTGGTGTTTTCAGTGATGGCATCTTCAAGTTGTTCTGGCGTTATCCGGTAGTTGTTTTCAAACGAGGTTCGTACAGTTACGGGCGTCCCGCCTGCAACATTTACCATCTGTGGATAGGAAACCCAGTAAGGCGTGGGAATGATAACTTCATCCCCTTCATCAATCATCGCCAACATGCTAAAGCCCAGTGCTTGCTTGGCCCCGTTGGTACAAACTATTTGCGATGGATCATAATCAAGTTTATTGTCGCGCTGCAACTTATCGGAAATACTTTGTCGTAATTCAGGAGTGCCGGTATTCATTGTGTAGCCGTGAAAGCCATCGTTGATGGCTTTAATAGCAGCGTCACAGATATGTTTGGGTGTTTTAAAATCGGGTTCACCGGCACTCAGCGAAACAACGGATTTTCCTTGTCGCGTTAATTCTTTGGCTTTGGCAGAGATAGCCAGTGTTTCGGAAGGGGAAACTGCTTGCGCTCGTTTTGAGATCATAACGCTATTAACTCTATTGCTTGAGATCAGTTTTGAAAGTACTGAAAATAGAAAAAAGTGCGCTCTATTTCTATGTGTTTATCAAATGGATATCATGGAAAGGTGGCCAGAAAGGAATAGAAATAGGTTGTCTAATGATGTATCAACAGGCCTGAAGAAAAAGATGAATTACTTTTCTTTATCTTTGAATTTTTCGTGCAGGGCGCGTGCTACGTGATTGGGTACAAACGAGGAGAGATCACCGTCCCAGTAGGCAATTTCTCTGACAAGGGAAGCGGAGATAAAAGTAAGTTGCTCGTTAGGCATTAGAAAAACAGTATCAACCTCGGGGGCCAGTCGACGGTTCGTAAGGGCCATTCTAAACTCGTATTCAAAGTCGGAAACCTGCCGGACACCGCGCACCAACGTTTGGGCATTTCTTTCTTTGGCGAAATCTACCAACAGGCCTGTAAACTGTTGTATCTCAACTTGATCGGCCCAAGATTTATCTTTCAGGCACTCTGCAATTAAGGCTTCGCGCTCATCCCCAGAAAAAACTGTTTCTTTTTTATTGTTAACCGCAATGGTGATGATAACTTCATCGAAGAGTTCGGTAGCACGCTCAAGGATATCAAGATGTCCATAGGTTATGGGATCAAAGGAGCCGGGATAAAGTGCCAACGTTTCCATAGATAGTTGATTTTAAAATTTAATTCCTGCTTTTTCGGTGAAAATACTCACATGAGTGCGGCCATATTCTTTGTAATATGCACAATGGGGATGATCAGTAAAATCGTGGCGTTTGTCGTGTTCCAGGATGAGCCATCCGTTATCAGCTAGCCAACCATCAGCGGTGATAGCTTCGATCATCTCGTGCATGTAAGAATAATCATAGGGCGGATCGGAGAAAATGATATCGTAAGGAAGCGGCATGCCTTCCAGAAATTTCTCTACAGGTGAAGTAACTGTTCGGATTTGGTCACTTACCTCAAACTCACGACCTACACTTTCGATGTGTTTGATGTTTCTTCGGTCGCTATCAACAAATAGCACTTTGGAAGCACCACGTGAAATAGCTTCGAATCCCAAGTTTCCCGATCCGGCAAAAAGATCTAATATGTTGGCATCGCGAATGTATTTGCGAGCATCGAGAATGGAAAAGAGCCCTTCTTTGGTACGTGCCGCAGTGGGACGCACATTTAAAGTGTTTGGGATGTTGATTTGTCTGCCTTTAAGCGTACCGGTAATAATGCGCATGTACTTCGTATCCTAATTTCAATAACCTTAACATAGATGCAAAGGTACAAAAAAATGCTGACAGCGATAATTAAAGGATTAGCTCAATATCAATCGTAATTGAGTGCCAACATCATAGCCGGGTAGGCCGATTCGAGATTAAAGCCATAGGTTTTTTCATCTGCTTTAATCTGGATTTTGTCCAACGTATCCATCTTGGTGATGCTTCCAGCATCATCCCAAAAGGGTTGCAGAATTTCTATTACTTGAAAAGCGTTTTCGCCATAAACATAAATTTCTTCGTGAAGTCCTCCCATCCAGTTTAATTGCTTGGTATGCTGGAGCCACAAGTAGGGAAGATCCTGAACTTCGTCATAGAGGATATAGGTAGCGCCGCGCAATTTTCCCAGAATAAATGAGGATATGGATATACAGTTTTTGTAGCAACAAATCGTCATAAAAGATCCGCCGGGGTTCGCATGCTGCACCCAGCGCAATCCAATTTCAAAATCGCTGATAAGGTCGGTTGTTGACGTGTTGCCTGCCAGCTTTCGTAACCCTTTAAGGGATTCTTTATTACGAAGCAGCAAAAATTTGTAATCTTGGTTGCTCAGCGAATACCAGGTGGGTTGAATGTTTTTGCGGTCAACACCACTCATCAAAATATTAATGTGCTTTTCTCGTTCATCGGAGTCATCGTAAACGATTTTTGGGACGGAAGTCCAGCACTCTTGGGTGGGTAGTGAAAGAATGCGGAGATGCCGAATGTCGTATTCTTCCTTAAATTGCTCAATAGTTTGTTTGATACCCCGAAAATGCTGCTCGGAGTTCCCAAGCAGCGTTTCGGTTATATCAAAGTTAAAATCATAACATCCTATACGCTTGAGCTTTTGCGAATCGTTAGGATCATTTACAGCATAAAAAAGCTGGTTTTCAAAAAAACAAAGTCCTAAGCTCGGATGTTGTTCCTCCATGCGGTATTATTCCCAACTGGCAGCGTTCAGGTCGGTGGTGTTTTCAAGTGAGCCGATACGGTCGTCAGTATCAGGATCTTTTAATAAATAAATATTTGGACGCAGTGTGTCGTTGAGCGTGTATTCAAACTTTTTATGTGGAGGACGTGGAGAATATACAAGTGAATCCGGGTTGTATGTTTCATTTGGATTCAAAGGCTTGAAAAGAGAATCTCCATTGGCCACCATTGATGAATCGGTCTTTAGATAGGTTACCAGGGTATCAAGGCCACCTTCAGTGGGAGGAAAATTGTCTTTATCTTGCTCATATTGAACCAAGGCATCACGGACAAGCCCCATTTGGTGGCGAACCTCTTCGGCCATTTGTTCACGTTCAATAACTTCTTCGTACGGATCAACAATTGAATGATACAGGTAATACCCTAATCCAACAATGATGATGCCCAGTACTATACTTAATATTGTGTTGCGCTTTTCAATATCCATGTGCAGATACGTATATAATTAAGGTGGTTTTTGAAAATATGACTTTGAAAATACATGCCGACTTGCTGATATGCAACTGCAAGTCAAAAATGGGAAATTTATTTAAATTGTGATTTAGATGTTCTCTATATGTTGTTATCCGCTTTGTAATGGTGTTAGGTGAAAAACTTTTTCTGTGAGATACGAAGATAATCCCCTTTGCTGAAATCGTTGCAGTTCCTCCATCTTTGATTGTTCGTGGACACATGTAAGTTTAAACCGGCTGCCAAACAGATTTTTTAGTTCTTGTTCAAGCACTGCAAAGGGTGGTCCATTCATTTCATGTTGCTCATATTCGAATGTTTGTAATAGAATTTGGGTATCTGGATTGCATAATTCAAGATGTTTGTTAGCATGTGCTTGGCGTTTTTGGGGCGGCAAAGCAATTATAGATGCTTTATCATAGATGATATCTTGTGGCGATAGCTCACTAGACGGGAGTTTCATATAGTCGCCTTTCCACAGAATCAGTGATTTCGAGCGATAGACCGTAAAACCATAACTGTTATTTTGAGTGAATGGTTCGGGATGTCGCTGCATGATATGGTGTATAGCTTGGGTAGATACATCAACGCCTGTAACCGTTAGGCCGCGATTAACAAACCACTGCAAATCCAAACTCTTTCCGCATAGAGGTACAAGAACGCGACCGCTCGATTTGAAGCCAAGGCGATCCCAGAGGGTAGGTAGTGGTGG
Source organism: Fodinibius sp. (assembly GCA_041642355.1). Lineage (GTDB taxonomy): Bacteria > Bacteroidota > Rhodothermia > Balneolales > Balneolaceae > Fodinibius. The sequence goes on from JBEPWP010000098.1 coordinate 6,276, forward strand.
ATAAACCGTCTCCATATGCCAGCCGGTTTTTTCTTTCTGCCATCGACTTTGCCAGTAACTTATTTCCATTACGTTTCCATAAGCTGATTCAAATTCATATCAAAATAAAAACAATTAACTGAGAAAAAACTCTTGTTGTTGAAATTACTATAGAAGATTCGGTTTTAACAGAATCGTAATTTTATTGCGATTACGTTATATTTAGCCATTTCCAAAATGCCTGTGCCCACAATTCATGTGCTAATATGAACGACAAATTTCTGGAAGTCCGTTGAATCGGAAAGTTCTAAATCTGGCCATTCCCAATATTATTAGTAACCTTTCTGTGCCACTGCTGGGAGCGGTAGATACGGCGCTTGTAGGCCACCTTGAAGAAGCCTATTATCTTGGAGCTATTGCTGTGGGCAGCATGATTTTCAACTTTATTTTTTGGGGATTTGGGTTCCTTCGCATGGGGACGACTGGTCTTACGGCACAGGCTTTCGG
>JBEPWP010000099.1:0-6729 GCA_041642355.1 Fodinibius sp.
AAAATAATATTGATTGATACATCGGTATCGTGAACCTCAAATAAAGGATAATGCTCCTCCACATATTCAGCTACCTGCGGATAAATTTCCTGAATCACATCCGTATCAAGATGGATAATACCAGCATCCATTTTCTTGGTAAACTCGATGATGATTCCTTCGTGTTGTGGGACAATTTCTTTACGAAGCCACTGCTTAAGTTCTCTAACCTGCTTCTCCGCTTCTTTATCAAATGTGGGATGCAATTGAATTTCATTTGTTGACAACTTGTATACCCCCGCACTTTCAAATACAACATGATTATCAATACCCAACCACTGTGCCACAGCTTCAACATAGGGAAATGGACGTCCTGAACAGATCGACAGCGACGGTACTGCCATGTCATGATAACTTTGCTCATTTAGCCTGCGGATTTGCGAAAGCAAATTCCAATTAGGTGATTCAAATGGCGTAGAAATACAGCCGTCAAGATCCGTAATAAAAAGTTTAATCATTTTAGCCTATATAATTTTGATGCAAAAAATGGATGGTCAGGATAATTTTACCTACTAATTTTACAACTCATTAAATGAGTACAATTATATTTAAATTTAACAAATTCAAAATGTTATAAGTATATATTTGTCGTTAAGATTATACTTCCAACTCACTTATCCACCCAATCGCCTAATTTAAATTCAGGAAACACCATCCCTAAAAACAAAAAGAACAATCCTATTGCAGCCACCCGCTGGTATTGATTTTTAAAATCGGCATACTCTTGACTCGAAAATTCGCCCTGCTGAAGTTCGTCCAGCCTACCCAAAAAACTGTCAATCCCCGATCCACCGCTTCGAATTTCATAAAACTCTCCATTCGCCTGATCAGCAATAGAACGCAGAACACTGGTTTCTAATCTACTTGTAATAACCTCTCCTTGTTGATCTCTTTTGTACCCCAAAAGCGACCCACTTTCATCGTATAAAGGGATAGTATCGCCCGATTGTGTTCCAATACCCAGCGTATAAACAGACACATTTTGTTCCAATAGCTGATTTAGCTCCTCATCATAACCTTCACCATGATTTTCTCCGTCTGATATAATCAGGAAAACCTTCGCTGCTTGAACATTTTGTCCTTCCTCATCCGTCGATTTAAATGCTTCGGCTGCCGTTCCCAAGGCCGCACTAAAGTCTGTAGAAGAGGAAGGCATTTGATCGGTTTCAGCGATATTAAGAAACAATCGCAAGGCGGAGTAGTCCAACGTCATTGGAGCCTGTAAATATGCTTCTCCCGTAAATACCACCAGCCCTACTCGATCACCATTGAGCCGATCTATCAGACGCGATATCTCATACTTCGCCTTTTCTAAGCGGCTGGGTTTCACATCTTCCGCATTCATACTATCTGATAGATCTAGCCCTATCAACAAATCAACACCTTGCCGCTTCACTTCACGGACTTCCGTGCCAATCTTGGGCCCCGCTGCAGCAATAATGAGCAATCCTAAACCAATATAGAGGCTCATCATGCGGATACGTTTACCTCTCGGCCAAAAACCACTTCGGAGTTTTTCGAAAAGTTCTGTTCCAAAAAAGTTCTTTCGCTTTTTATCAAGCTTTTTATTGTACCACCAGCTTGCTCCAACGAGCAGTGGGATAATCAGTAAAAGCCACAAATAGATACTATCCTGCCAGATCATACATCACTATTTAATTTCTACTTTGAATAAATCAGAATGAGGATAAATAACTGCCGAAAATAAACCAAATTGCCTTTAAATTAACAGAGTTTCAAAATAACTACGGGAGTTATTGAATTCACACTTTTACTTTGTTTTTTTCAGTTTTCTCTGTCTCTCTAAACACCAATACCACATCCATTAAATTATTGCCGGTTGGTCCAGGTTTTAAAAGCGTATTCATTTGTTGATGAAAGTGATATGAGTCGTTATTTGATAAATAATATTCTGGGTTCAAACCATTTTTTAGGGCATTTTCGATGGTGCGCCCGTTAACTACAGCACCGGCCGCATCAGTAGGACCATCTATCCCATCAGTTCCTGCACTTAACCAGGTAATATTTTCTTGGCCCATTATCTTATAAGCTCCTCGTAAAGCCAATTCCTGATTTCGTCCCCCCTTACCTTTACCCGTTACCTGTACAGTACTTTCACCCCAAAAAATATACAGTGATGACTTATCATTTTTATTACCCAAATCGGACAAAACAATATCCGCAATATTTTCAGCCACCATTTCAACATTATTATTAAATGGTTCTTCAGCCAAGATCACATTTAATTTCTCTTTCGTTGCCAGATTTTTTATTTGTTGTGCCAGAACTCTAGCTGAGCTAATAATTTCCGACTGATGCACCTTAATTGGATCTTTCCCGGGCTTTACTGTTTCCTCGGCTATGCTCCTCATCCCTTTCTCGATATGCGCACGAATTGATTTCGGCATATTATTCCAAAGTTTGTACTCCAACAGAATGTGGCAAGCGTCCTGATAAGTAGATGCATCAGCTACCGTAGGTCCGCTGCCAACTATTGATAGTTCATCTTTGGGAACATCAGAAATAACTAGATCCAGAAGCGTAATATTAGATTTCAGATAGCGAAGCAATTGACCCCCTTTAATTTTAGAGCAATGTTTTCTGACCGTATTTATATCATGAATAGTTGCTCCCGAGTGATTGAGTAGTTCAAACATTCTACCCAAATCCTCAATGGGTATTGCATCTGACGGCAGACAAAGCAAGGAAGATGTTCCCCCGGAAATTAAATTTATGACTATCGCATTTTCTGGTACTGATTTCATGAAAGCAACTGCTCTTTCTCCCGCTTGTAAACTATCACCTTTCGGCACTGGGTGACTGGCCATAATAACTTCATCGGCTTTACACGATTTAGCAGCTTCGCTTTCACTTGTGATTACCAGACTTTGAACGACATGATCACCGAGTATCGAACTGGCCTGCTTATACATGGGAACAGCTGCTTTCCCAACCGCAAACAAATAGACTGGCCGTTTATCAACAGAATATTTTGTCCCTTTTATCTTAATATTATTATCACCGCATTTCAGAGATTTTTGAATAGCACGATGTGGAGAACATTGTTCAAGTCCTTCAAAAAACAAGTTCATTAGATATGTCTTGGGAGCTAAATCTGACATTTATTACTAATCTGCGTCAAATGATAATCTTATTCAATAAAATATTGGTATAAAAACCATACAAACTTCCAGTCCTATTGATACCAAAAAGAACGACATAAATATTAGTACAAGAAACCCCTATAGAACATCTGTTAACAACACCTGATTGATAATCATAACACTCTAATCAGTAAGAACAGTTGGCCATGGCCAATCTACTTGGTTCTCCTTTAGAAACCATTATCGTGATTGTAAACACTTATAATCGTGTTTTTGTGCAAATATTGAATTACTAATCGTGCTCCCTTTCAATAAAAAAAGAATAAGCCAGCCACAAAGGACTTCCTGAAGCTATTAAAACGAAAGATTCAGATCCGCAAAAAGTTATTTAAAATGAACAAACGTTTAGATTATATGACTTGAGGAATTAATCGCGTGAGTATTATCTCCATAATTAGCCCAAACTATCCAAAGTGCAAAAATAACAAGATAAAAAATAGCTGTGATTGAGTCGCCGGGGATTGCGGGAAACATATCTGGGGCCTGTACCTGTGTAAGAGTTATGACGATGACGCGAATAATATTTACGATATAAATAACTCCTATACCAATAAAAATAAAAGCCAGGCGTGGAATCCATGCTCCGGGATAGGCAACTACAAATCCAATAAACAATCCAATGGTTGAAATTCCGCTCGTTCCATCAGCTAAATAAATACCGACAGATTCATCTATACCTAACATCCTTCCAGTAGCATAAAAATCATAACCCAAGGCATCTACAATGCCCGCAGAAACGGATACGAGATTTGTTGTGATCCACTGATCAATACTTCCATCCGGCAGTAGCCAGAGATCATAGATTAGATACCAGTACACATAAATCCCAGCTACTTTGAGTAAAATGACCCCAATTTTAGAGTTTTCCATTGCATACAAACCGTTCTAATTTCTTTTGGAGAATATTCAACTCAAGCTTTACCATCCCAAGGATTAAATTAACTGCCATAAGGAGCAACTATTCCAAGTAGATGGAAAATAATTCTTACCAATAAAAATCACTCCTGAATTGAGTAGATGGGTATAAATATTGTAAAACGATACGAACTTAGGCTATGTGTTTAACACCTCCTAACAGGATTTAAATGGTTATTTATTTTAATAACCATTTTGCCATTTCCAGATAAATATTAATGCTAATACCTGTTTAATACTTATTAATTTCGTCGTATTTGGAAAATCGTATTCGTAACAATCGCTGCCATTGAAACCAGTGCAGAATAAATACTTATACGTTCCTGTGGGGTTAAATCTCTCTGCTGCTCTTTTTGGGGTACATAAATTGTAGCACCGGGACGAACATCTGGATAGTTACGGAAAAACAGGAATTTACGGGCTCGATCTACCTCTCCATTAGCATATACAACATATGCATCCTTGGGCTTACCACGATCCGAGGCCCCCCCTGCTGCTCTTAAATAATCTTTGACCGAAAGATTATCTTGGTAACGTACACTTATAGGATAAAGCACTTCTCCGGCAATCTGTACCGTTTGCAATTCTTTCGGTATCTCTAACACATCACCTTCGCGTAATATAAGATCTTCTTTAGATCCAGGATCCCGGATAATATTATCGAGCTCTATACCAACTTTGGTTGTTTTTTGCTGTAAACTTCCTCCCTGGTCAAGGGTATCGGGTATATTTAGAAAAGTAGTATCCACTTCCTGCTCTACTTCTCTGGTAAGGTTTCCACCTGGAGCATAAGCATACTCTGTCAAACCTCCCGCCCTTTGGATTAAATCAGAAATCCGCATATTCTGCTCATCCAATGTATACTCCCCAGGGAATAGCACCTCTCCCTTTATCGTAACCTGACGTTGTTCATAATAATTGGGAGCATTTCGGATAAACACCTTGTCGAAAGGTTGAATGGTAAAATCAGCAACTTCATTATCCAACTCTAAATTCTCATCCACTCTAAATCGATGTATCTCAGCAATTTCTCGTGCTACATACATCGAATCCCCGCTATCAATTCTTCGAGATACTTCTATACGATAAGGGGCAGCTGATTCCTTGAATCCATCAGCCTGCAAAATCACATCTTCAAGTGTCATATTTTCAACAAATGGGAAAGTCCCAGGCTCCTGAACAGCTCCCACAACTGAAATCGTATAATCCTCACGGAGATCAAAAATAGACGAAATGCGAACGATGTCATTTCGTTCTAAGGCAATATCATTTTCTTCGGGATTATTCAGCAATTCCTTAACGTTAAAAGAAAGGACTTCCGTGGATAAATCGTCCTGCTCCCTATAAATAAGTCCACGATTCATGAATGCATCTTCTCGAATTCCTTCAGCACGCTGAATCAGTGAATACACCGTGGTAGAATCTTTTAGCTCATAATCTCCTTCTCGAAATACGGCCCCCTGTATTTCAATCCTGTTGGCAAAGCGGTCTAACACTTTTTCAACATAAACGCTATCCCCGTCAGTAAGTTTAAAATCATTTTGTTTCGGATATTCAATATCATCAATACGTTTTTGGCTCCCCGTATTCCCAATTACTTTTAACCGCTTGGTATAGGCATTTGATGAAAATCCACCTGCAAAAGTAACTAGATCCTGGATAGTCTCATCCTCTTTAAGTTCAAAAACACCTGTACGCTTTGTTCTCCCATCTAATTCTACCCGTGATATATAGGGATCAATCTTTATAATATCTTGATCACGCAACCTGATATTATCTTTCTGATTGCCATACACTAAGAAATCATAAATATCGAGCGTAGCTGCTATGCTATCTCCTCGAATAACTTCAATCTCTCGAAATGTACCGGTAGAATCTGGCCCACCTGCCGAGTATAGGGCATTAAAAACAGTAGCAAGTGACGGCAGTGTATAGGTACCTGGAAAGCGGCTTTCCCCCAAAACAGTAACACTTATACTTCGTACATTACCTAACGATATTCGTGCCTGCGTATCGGTCGGCTCATCATCCGACGCTTTTAATCCAGAATAAATCTCTGACAATGAACTTTTTATGCGATCCCGAGCAGTCTCGATCGTCAATCCATTAACATAAATGGGACCTAAATTAGCAATCGAAATCGTACCCTCCGTTGATACCGTTACTTCGTAAGTCTGTTCTGCTGCTCCCCATATATCAATAATCAGCTGATCCCCCGCACCCAGCTGATAGTTATCCGGAGTAGGAACATTTAGTGACGGTGTGAAAGTTACTTTGTCTCTTCGAAAAATATCAGAGCCAAATATTCTGCTTTTAAGTGTATCTTTTTGCAGGCTATCGGGTCGCATTTTAAAAGTGTCATCACTTGTTACCGACCGCAACTGACTATCTTGTTGTTGCTGCTCCTGTTGGCCACCGTCCTGCATTCTCAAATTACGTACACGACGTACTAGTTTACTAACTTCTGCTGGTGACATTCCACGAGCTAATGCCATTTGTTCAACCTGTGAAACAGAATATCCCTGGCTTTGGGCTCTTTCCCACAGCCGCTGCACCTGTTGATCTGAAAGATCACTGGATCGAAGATTTTCAAAATCAATCGATCCTATAT
>JBEPWP010000100.1:0-6633 GCA_041642355.1 Fodinibius sp.
AAGAAAGCTTTTGTATAAGAGAATCCAAGTTTAAAACAGGACCCGGTTCATCTATTGATTTTGTGCTTTTGGTAGTGGAAGCTGCCTCAGAATCTGGAGTCCACGCTTCAAATGTATTGGGGTGACTCAGGTAATAGTGGAGTTTCTCAAAAAATGGGCTGCCTGGCGCAAAGATACGGGCTTTAAGGGCTTCATCAACCGCTTGGTCATCCATTCCCTCTAAATGATAAAACCAAGCTAGGAGAAAATGTCCAACTGCATCGGGCCCCCGTTTTTTGAGTTGTTTCTTTAGTCGTTTTGTCGCTTCGATCGGCTCCTTGTCAAAATGTTCGGCGTAAGAAGCTAGTGATTTTGGAATTTTAAAAGGTAACTGAGGCATCTTCAATTATTACTGATTCCCGACCAATTTTTTACGCTTGTTATATAATTAGATTTGTGCTGCCCATCAAAATATTATTCAATCCTACCAACCGCTGACTGCATCATTAAACATATTACTGGCTACTTGATTGAGCGCTTCAACGGCTGCATTTGTTTCCCCTTCAATAGGGTTTTCGTTGGTGTCGTATGTTTCTGATCCGTTAAAAGTACTGCTCCATTCAGCTTGTTCTTTATCGGTATACTGAAACGTGGCTCGTACCGATATGCTGACTTCATTTAAACTACTTTGACCTTCACCAGTTACACTAAAAGGTTCGTTGGCATAGCTGACGATGGATCCTTCTAACACAGCATCGGCGCCAGCACGTGAATTTGATAGCTGTAATCTTGTCTGATTGATAAATCGATCAACGAGAGCGGTATTGAGTCGATCACTTAAATTTCCAACTCCACCAGAGGATTGATCCGCAAAGAAGGGGATATAAATTGAGTTTACATCATCGGGAATAGAAGTCCCGGTAAAACTGTATCGAAAACATCCGCTTAGGGCAAAAGCGACAAGCAGTATGGCAAGAATTCCCCTTTTATTATTGCAGATCATATTGGTCTAGCTTGCGATAAAGGGTTCGTTCGCTAACGCCGAGCGCTTCGGATGCTTTTCGGCGGTTACCGTCAAATTTTTTAAGAGCTTGTTCAATTAGAAATTGTTCTGCTTTTTCTATTGACGGGACTTCATCATCATTAAAAAACTGGTAAAATATATTTTCATTATCGGTATCCTCCTCAGAAATATCGGCTTCAGTAAATGATTCTACTCCACCAATTTCCTCATCTGCTGCATTACCAATATCCACATTCATGTCAACGTCAGACATGTTGCTTTGGCTAAACTCATCCTGAATGTTTTGGGGAAGCGCCTTCATATTCTTTTGTGAAAAGGTGGAGTAGAGGAAGGTACCCAACATCTTTTTTAAATCACCGATATCACTTTGGAGTTCAACAAGTGCCCGGTAAATGAGGCGCTGATCATCATTCCCGAACGCACCGTTTGCTCCTTCTTGTGAATTCTTGCCGGCAAGAACAGGCAGGTTATCAGCTGATCCTTCGTGCTGTCGCCCCTTTAGATACTTTTGGAGCTTCTCGGTGTCAATAAATTGTGACTTTTCGAGCACCACTAGCTGTTCAGCCACATTGCGGAGCTCGCGGACGTTTCCGGGCCAGCGATATGAAATTAAAAGCTCTTTCGCATCGTCAGAAAAACCCTTAAAGACGGAATCATATTTGGCAGAAAATTCGGTAACAAATTTTCTAAAAATGGGGATGATATCATCGGGGCGCTCCCGGAGGGGGGGGAGCTTCACTTTTACCGTATCCAGCCGGTAATAAAGATCTTCGCGAAATTCTTCGTCTTGAACTAGCTGCCACAAGTCTTTATTCGTGGCAGCGATAACTCGTACGTCCGTTTTACGCACTTGGCTGGAACCGACGCGGAAATATTCACCCGTTTCGAGAACTCGGAGTAGTTTTACCTGGACGTTGGGAGGAGTGTCACCAATTTCATCCAAGAAAATCGTACCGCTATCTGCCTTTTCAAAATACCCTTCCCGAGACTCATGAGCCCCGGTAAAAGCCCCTTTTTCGTGTCCAAATAACTCGCTCTCAATAATTCCTTCAGGGATGGCACCACAGTTAACAATTACCATATTTCCATCTTGGCGGTGACTGATCTCGTGGATAGCTTTGGCCGTTACATCTTTACCAACGCCACTTTCACCTTCCAAAAGCACAGTAATATCGGTGTCGGCTACTTGTATAACCTTGTCAATAACCTGCTTGAGCGCGGCAGATTCTCCAATAAGTCCAAATCGTTCTTGAAATGCTTCACGATCCATAGGGGAGAAGCTCGTTTATAATAGTATTTATATTAAAGTCTTTCGTATAGTAAAGGTAATAATTACTGCTTTAGATACATAAAGATTCAACAGTAATTATTATAACGGGAGCAGCTTTGCAAGCGTTTCTCAGTATTTATGTAATGCTACCTGTTTGGCTTGGTTAATTGAAAGTGATTCGGTCAAAAAACTATGCTGCAACTGTTTCCTGATTATACTCTTGGATGCTACTTTTTTTGATGAGATCCCCCATCAAGGTAGCAGAAGTACAATCGGTAATCGTTACTTCAACATAATCACCTTTTTCGATGTGATCTTCGCGATCAAAAACAACCATTTTATTGGTGTCCGTACGTCCGCAGAGCTGCTCATCAGACCGCTTGCTGGTACCTTCAACGAGTACCAGGTGACGTCGCCCAATTTCTTTTTTATTGAGTTCCTCCTGAATATTCATCTGCTGTTCAATGATCTCGGAAAGTCGTCGTTTTTTTACGTCTTCTGGTACATCGTCTTCATACTTCCGTTGTGCCAGTGTACGTCCTCGTTCTGAATAGGCGAACATATAAGCCAAGTCATATTTAACCTTGGCCATTAGCGACATCGTATCCTCATGCTCTTCTTCAGTTTCACCACAAAAACCAGTAATTATATCTGTAGATAGCGTGACGCCTGGAATGATATCACGCATTTTTTCAACAAGATCAAAATACTGCTCTCGTGTGTAGGGACGTCGCATTCGTTCCAGCACATCATTGTTGCCAGATTGCGCCGGAATATGGATATAGTTACAGAGATTGGGCTGCTCAGCAATAATTTGCAGCAGCTCTTCAGGAAAATCTTTGGGATGGGGAGAAGAAAAGCGAATTCGCATCTCAGGATCAACTTGACTGGCCTTGTACATCAGATCAGCAAAAGAATTGTCCCCATCGTCATAGGAGTTTACATTTTGTCCCAGTAATGTGACTTCTTTATACCCCTGATCGCTGAGTTGCTGAAGTTCATCAATAATACTTTCCGCTTTACGGCTGCGTTCCCGTCCACGAGTAAAGGGTACTACGCAAAAGGCACACATATTGTCGCATCCACGCATAATAGTAACAAAAGCACTTACGCCATTATCGTTACGGCGCACCGGTTTAATATCGGCATAGGTTTCTTCAAGTGATAGGATAGTATTAACAGCTTTACGGCCGTCATCCACATCCGAAAGTAACTTAGGTAGATCACGATAGGCGTCCGGACCTACAACCAGATCAACGAGCTCTTCTTTTTCCATGATCTGCTCGCGGATGCGTTCGGCCATACAACCCAGCACACCCACCGTCATATTATGATCATCTCGTTCTCTTTTGAGCGCTTTAAATTCCTTAAGGCGATTCCAGACGCGTTCTTCGGCATTTTCACGAACCGAACAGGTGTTGATAAAAATGACTTCTGCTTCTTCGGGTTCGTTGACGGGTTGCATGCCTTCCTCCATTAAAATGGAGTTGACAATTTCGGTATCAGAGACGTTCATCTGACATCCGTACGTCTCAATATAAAAGTTGCGTTGATCCACTGTGGACAATGTTTTATTCCTGATTATTTAGACTGGTGAATATAAGTAGAGTTTAGCTCTTTATGAAGCTGATGTTGTAAGAAGATAAACTAAGGTTTATCTAAAAAAGACCGGTAGTTTATCGTAAACTTTGCGGGTCTAGATAAATATTTTTCGCTTTGAATAAGCGTTCATGCTATTACCCAATAACAACAAAATAAAAAAATCAGCTTCTAATTTGGCCAGGTTTCGGGTGATTTACGCCATTCGGCCAGCGTTTCAAGATCAGATTCGTTTACGTAATCATTTTTACTTGCTACATCGATAAGAGTAGCATAATCAGTAAGGGTAAACATGGGGACGCCTGCCTTGTCAAAGCGTTTATTTGCTTTATCAAAACCGTAGGTAAAAATGCTGAGCACAGCTTCAATTTCAGCTCCAATAAATTGGAGAGCTTCAACAACAGAGATAGCCGACCCTCCGGTAGAAATTAAATCCTCAATTACTACTGTAGTTTCTCCTTTTTGAATGCCGCCCTCGATCTGATTACCAAGTCCATATGCTTTAGCTTTGGCTCGAACGTACGACATAGGCTTATCCATATTCTCGGCCACCCAGGCAGCGTGTGGGATACCAGCTGTGGCAGTTCCAGTAATTACGTCTACATTTGGATATTCTGAGGAGATAAATTCTACAAACTTTCGTGCAATTTTTTTACGAATATTTGGGTGTCGCATCGTTAGCCGGTTATCACAATAGATAGGTGAATTCCATCCCGATGACCATGTAAATGGGTCGTTGGGACGGAGGATAACCGCATTAATATCCAGTAAATCGAGTGCAATTTCTTTTGAGAATGTTTGATCAATAATCATATACAACAATTTATTAATTCACTTGCTGATCAATTTTAATAATAACAAAAATGAGGTTACAGATTGATTAGCATATTGTTAAATAATTTCCAAAATATATAAAAGTCCTTGCATACATATTAGGGCATAGACCCCGGCCAGCAGGTCGTCAACAAGGATTCCCCATCCGCCAGGGATTTCTTGTAATTTATTAACGCCAAGTGGCTTTTGAATATCAAAAAACCGAAAAAAGATAAACCCAACGAGCAGTAAAAGCAGATCTTGTGAAAGAATTCCGCTAAAGGGGATGGCTATAAATGTCATAGCTTGGCCGGCAAATTCATCCATCACCAGGGGAGAGGGATCGCCGCCCCATTCTTTCTCGCACTCCTCGGATACCCAGACGGTAATATAGGAAAAAAGAATGGTTAAAAGTGCCATGCCATACCATGGGCTATATAATCCCACAAAATAGATGGGAAAAAGTGCAAAAAAGCTTCCCCATGTTCCTGGGGCGTTTGGTAAAAAGCCAGCGTTAAAAAAACTACCGAGTATCGGTTTCAGTTTTGGCATCGTTATGTAATGAAAATATTTTTCTGTTAATAAAAATGTATTCTATTCCCGAATAAACTGTAATAACTACAATCGCAATCATCATCCAGCCTAGTATGCCCGATTGTAAAAGTTGAGTGCAATAGCTACTGAGCCAAACATCTGTTTCGATAAAAACGCCCACCATTAGCACCAAATATAAGAAGAACATCTGGCTAAGGGTTTTAGCCTTGGCCGTCAAACGGGTATCCATTGTGATGTTGCGATAATCAGCCAGCATGCGCATGCCAGTAACAAAAATATCCCTGAAAACAATAACAGCTATAGCCCACCAGGGGAACTGGACAGGATCAATAAAGGGTAAGCAGATAAAACCAGCAAAGGTTAGAAACTTGTCGGCCAGAGGATCTAAAAATACCCCATATTCAGTTTCGGCACTATACATGCGGGCAATGTAACCGTCAAAAAAATCGGTAACAACGGCCACGGCAAAAATGCCTACACTAAGGGCACGCCATACCACTTGGTCCTGTACATACAGGATCAAGAAGATGGGGGCTAAAATAATACGGATGGTACTTAATATGTTGGGTATTTGACGCACGGCCCAAAGATAGTAATTGTTATAGAGAATTAAATCTTTTTTGTGGAACAATAAATAGCTTCGAAAAGCTGTCAGAGTTTGATATTTTGATCAACGATTTTTTCGCAATATTAAACGTAAATGCTACATGCAGTGCCGAATAATATCTATTGGAAATGAGTTGTTAATTGGTGATACGATTAACACTAATGCCAGCTGGCTGGGAGATGTACTTACTGAGGCTGGAATTGATGTGACCCACATTTATACAATTGGTGATAATCTGGATACGATGAAGGATATATTATCAGAGGCGTTGTCTTCTACGGACCTTATTATCACTACCGGTGGACTGGGTCCCACCCACGACGATATTACTAAACGAGCTATAACTGAGCTTTTTGATTGTGATTTAGTGCTTGAAGATTCGGTTCTTGATTTCATAAAAAAGGTGTTTAAAAAGCGTAATATCCCATTTAGCAAATCGAATTACCATCAGGCCGAGGTTCCGGATTGTTGCGAAGTGCTATTTAATACACAGGGCACAGCCCCGGGCATGTGGTTTGATCGCGAATCGGTGAAACTGGCTGTATTGCCGGGCGTGCCGCATGAAATGAAGCACTTGGTAAATGAGAAGGTGATCCCCAAAGTTCGAGCTATTAACGGGGATACAGAATTTCGACGGTCCCACTATATTACCACGGCTGGAATTGGTGAAAGCACCCTCAGTGATGAGATTGTTGGTCCGCTTGTTGATGTATTGCCCGATCACGTGAGTGTAGCTTATCTGCCAAGTCCACAGGGGACACGGATAAGAATAAGTGCATATGGTAG
>JBEPWP010000101.1:0-6451 GCA_041642355.1 Fodinibius sp.
GTAGATCTGGGGGAAGAGCATCAGTTTACTACTCTTGAACCTTCTGACTTTGAGATATATGAAGATGGCTCCCAAATATCCCGTCTCGAATCGCAGGCTGATATTCAGAGGGAAAGTGGAGATTTCTTGTATTCTTCTATTTTAATGCTGGATCTGAGCGGAAGCATATTAAATAATGCCGATCTACCTAAATTAAAGGAGGCAGCTACTACATTTATTAATCGTACAATGCCCGAAGAAGGGGAAAGTCTATACGGAACCCAGGAAATGGCTGTATATTGGTTTGATGGTGAGGAAAACGTCCATCCTTTGGTATCATATACCCATGAAGGCGATAGTTTGATAAACGGTATAGAATCGATTAATGAAGATATTAGTAATGATGTGTCTACAAACTTGAATGGTGCTGTAATACAGGGGTTATCAATCATGGATAGTCGTGTGCAGGAAATCAGAGAAGATTCCGATATTGCTACAGCCGGTTCCATGGTTCTCTTTACCGATGGTACTGACCAAGCCGGAAGGGTGGGTACTTCTACGGCTCTTGATTCGGTTAATGCTGCCAGTGATGAATATTCGCTGTTTAGCATTGGTCTGGGAGGAGAAATCGATCAGGAGGTACTGGAGAGCTTTGGAAAAGATGGTTTTGAATTGGCCGAAGATTCACTGGCACTTAATGAAACGTTTCTTGCAGTTGCAGAACGGTTGGAGGCTGAATCGAATTCCTATTATGTCTTAGAATACTGTTCCCCAAAACGTAGCGGCCAACACACCTTGGAATTGCGGGCAGTCTACGAGGATAAATTCGGAAGTTTTCAAACTGAATTTTCGGCCGAAGGTTTTACCGGTGGGTGTTCAGTCGACTAAAAATTGATTCATTCATATTAAATAATAAAAAGAGGGTGTTAAGATACCCCCTCTTTTTTATCGGTAAACAAATTTAGTGAGTTAAGAACTTACTCTGAATTCTGACAGCTGCTGCTTTCCTTAAAAAATACCCAGCGAAGCACCTTTGTAGGTTTATACTTTTCTAAAATGATCGGAATATTCCAGGCAAAGTAATAAGGTGACGCCATAGCCCAGATGCATAATCAATCCTGCAAGTATATTAAGCATTGGGAACCAAGTATCAATATAAAATATACCGAATGACTCACCTCCAGCCATAGAAATTGCCGGTGATACAACCACTGCAGCTACAATTGATATCACAATACCATAGATACTACCTTGTACCAACCAGTTGCCCGGGAGTTTGTTATCCAGGAAAAGTACCCAGATTAAGGCCAATAAAACTCCACCAATATAATAAGCTGCATTCCCCCAGAGAATGTTATAAGGATCCTGATCATGAATATGGTTAAAAATTTCTTTTAGTATATATCCTACATCAATAACAGGAAGGCCAATACCACTTGATAGAAATGAAAGCATTGACATCATAAACGTAGCGATAAGTCCGCAAATAACGGTTTCAGTAAAAGAATATGTGCGTGTCATGATATGTACCCCATCGTAAATGAATTAAAAGTTTATTTATATATAGATAGTATGAGGCACAGAAACAAATAGGCAGTAGTGCTAAATAAAATAGTTTAACCCAGATTTATTCTATATTGGTTTTAAGAGATGAAAAGCAGTTAGCCGGTATTTAACTCCAGAAATTGAAAAAGAAGGGAAATGTGATTAGGGCTAGAAATGATTAACCCTTGCAAGCCAAAGACTTACAAGGGTTGTGGTGCCCTGGACTAGAGTCGAACTAGCACTCCCAAAATGGGAACTGACCCCTCAAGCCAGCGCGTCTACCAATTCCGCCACCAGGGCAAAAGTCAAAATTTCAAGGCCTCAAATATAGGGCTTAATCCCGATAATTTGAAACAAAAATTCCAACAGTTTTTTGCTTAGTTCTCACCAAGCTGTTCTTTAATGTACTCGTTATCCGGATCTATTTTACGAGCCTGCTGATAAAAGCCTAATGCCTTTTCATCTTGTCCGGCGCGCTGTAGCAAGTCGCCCATTAAAATCCAGTTCTCCACATCCTTCGGATTTTGTTTAATGCGGTTGAGCAGGTATTCATTTGCTTTACCTGCTTCGCCATTCATGATCATATACAGTACTTTGTTACGATGCGCGGCGGGAGAATCATCCAGGTCGATAGCCTTTTCAAAATCTTCGATAGCCTGATCCAGATTTTCAAGCTGCATATTGGCAAAGCCACGCAGGTTATAATAGCCGCTGTTTTCTTCTTCCAGGTTAATAGCTTTTTCGAGTGCCTCTATACTCTTTTCCCATTGATTCAGTTTCTGAAATACCAATCCTTCCAAATGAAATCCATCGGCAAATTCAGGCTCTTTTTTCTGGAGCTGATGGGCAATGTCCAAGGCGTGATCAAAATCGCCTTCGTGCAGTAGTGATAGTCCTTCTTCTAACTGATCTTCATACTTCATGAGAAATAGCTGCTTTGTTGATTTGGTAAATATTCAATTTCTGTAACGGCTTCAAAGATAAGGAATGTTGAAGCGTTAATCAGATGATTCCGAGGATGTTTTTTCCTCATCTGTAATATCCTCAAACTCAGCTTCTTCAATTTGATCAAACTGTTGTTTGGAACCACTTGAAGATTGGGTGTTGCGGTTGTTTGAATTTTGCTGGCTTTGCTGTTGTTGATACATTCGGTAGAAAAAACCTGATCCGTTTCTGCTTTTTTTATTTGAATCGGAAGGTAAAAAAAGACGGCTGATGAGTTTAATCAGCAGGTACATCAACACAAAAAATAAAAGGGTGCGAAAAATCATTAATCTTAGTCGGTGATGTGAATATGCGTATTGCCGCGAATAGGCTGGTTAAAAATTTGTTCTTCTATATAATCTAAGTGTTTTTCGTTACTAACGAAATCAATCTCTGATGTATTAATGATCATCAGGGGTGATTTATTGTAGTGATGAAAGAAATGATTGTAGGCATCACTTAATTCTTGCAGGTAAGACCGTGAAATATCTCGTTCATAGTCGCGATCCCGATCCTTAATATTTTGCATTAGCCGATCCACGTTAGACTGCAGGTAGATCACAAGGTCGGGTTGAGCCGATATACCGGCCATAATTTTAAAGATTGAGTCATACAGGGCAAGCTCATCATCTTCGAGGTTAAGTCGGGCAAAAATCCGATCTTTTTCAAAGATATAATCCGAAATCGTCATCTGCTGGAACAGATCTTTATTGAGCATTTCTTGCTGCTGTTGAAAGCGGCTGGCTAAAAACGACATCTGAGTGGGAAAGGCATACCGTTCACGATCTTTATAAAATTTTGGCAGAAACGGATTTTCGTCAAACTCTTCGAGAACCAGCCGGGCATTATGACGTTTGGTAAGAAGTTTTGCAAGCGAGGTTTTTCCCACGCCGATGACGCCTTCTATTGCAATAAAATCAAACTCATTTTCCATATTTACCAACGTAGATCTGTTTTTTGTAATCTCAGCTCCGGAGCCTTGGCAGTAAGTTGTGCGATGGGAGTATGCGTTTTAGGATCCACCCACTTTGGTACAACTTCTGCCAATGGCGCCAACACAAAAAGACGTTTGTGATATTCCGGATGCGGAATGATAAGATTATCCGTTTGAATGACCAAGTCATCATACGAAATAATATCGAGATCAATGGTGCGGGCGCTCCACTTTGGCTGGTTGGCAGCCCTGCCATGTTCCTGCTCAAATTTTTTAAACTTCTTTATTAACGGTCGTGGATTTTTGTTGGTAGTTATAATCACCACGGCATTAAAAAAATCGCGAGTAGAGGGGCCAACCGGTTCGGTAATATAGATCGAGGATTGCTGCAATGGGGTATGGGATAGGCTTTGCAGAAATTCAGCGGCATCGCTTAAGTGCTGTTGGCGATCACCCACATTCGATCCCAGTGCCACTACTACCGTTGCCATTGCATGCAGATCTCAGAGTGAGCGGTTTCCGTTTCCAAGGGCGGGGATAGTTTTCGCACCGCAACTTCCAGCTGGTCCGCTTTGGGGAAGTTTCGAAATAATTGGTCACCCATCCGTTTTGCCAGTGTTTCAATCAGTTTTACGGAAGGGCCTTCCATCACAGATCGGACTATGGTTTCTGCTTTTTGGTAATCAATCGTATCACTAAGGGAATCCCGTTCGCCCGCTAGTTTCAGATTGGCCGAGAATACGAGGTCGACCTCAAAATCGTTACCCTCTTCGCGTTCCCACTCATGATAGCCGTGATAAGCCCGAAACCGGAGCCCTTTAAGCGTTAGCCGATCCATAGTTACAACGTTGATACTTCTATTTTTTGATGCAGTTCTTCTACCATACGTTTTTGCTTGGGCGTAGTTTGCATGCGCTCTTCGACGGTAGAAATAGCGTGGATAACGGTTGAGTGGTCACGTCCTCCAAAATGCAGACCAATCGTTTTAAGGCTCGAATCGGTAAACTGTTTTGAAAGATACATCGCAATTTGCCGAGCTTCTACAATTTCCTGCTTGCGAGTTTTCTCCCGAACCTTGTTGGTATCAATCCCAAAATAATCGCATACATAATCCTGAATCTGTTCAATAGAAATACTGGTTTGTGATTCTTGGATCATATCCTTTAATACCCGCTTGGCCATCTGCGGTTCAATCTCATCAACATGTTGCAGCGAAGCAAACGCTAGAAGCTTTATGATAGCTCCTTCGAGATCGCGCACATTAGATTTGAAGTTATGCGCGATAAATTCGAGCACTTGGTGCGACAGCTCGATTCCATTGTCAGAAGCCTTACGTTCCAAAATAGCGTATCGTGTTTCATATTCCGGAACTTGCAAGTCGGCACTGAGTCCCCAGCTGAATCGAGAAATCAGGCGTTCTTCGATATCCGGGATTTCACGCGGGGCGCGGTCGCTGCTGAGTATAATTTGTTTTCCATCCTGATGTAGCGCATTAAAAATATGGAAAAACTCTTCCTGTGTTTTTTCCTTGCCGCTGAAGAATTGTATATCATCAACAATTAATACATCAATTTGCCGATAGAACATAGTGAATTCGCTGGCCCGGTTATTTCTGATGGCCTGTACAAATTCATTTGTAAAACTTTCGGAAGATATATAAAGGACAGCCAGTTCGTTACCGTGTTCTTGTTTTACCCTGTTTCCAATACTTTGAATAAGATGGGTTTTCCCAAGTCCTGTTCCCCCATAAATAAAGAAAGGATTAAATGAACTGCTTCCGGGATTTTCTGCTATAGCCATAGCTGCCGAGCGGGCAAGACGATTGCAATCACCTTCAATATATCGATCAAAAACATAGCTGGAATTAAGATTCGAATCGATCTTTGTTTTTTGAATGCCGGGAATGACGAATGGATTTTCAATCTTTCCAGGACTGTATTCGGAATAGCCCTTAATTTCTTGTCCCTGATTGTTTTCCGGGGGCATAGGACGTTGTGGCAATCGTACAGATCGATTGTCTGCATTATTGTCAGACTTTTCAAGAACTACCGAATACTCCAGTTTGCCATCTTCGCCTAATACCTTGGCCAATGTTGATCGCAGCATCCCATAGTAATGCTCTTCCAACCATTCGTACCAAAACTGACTGGGAACCTGAATGGTAAGAGTGTTATTTTCGAGCTTTACCGGGTTGATAGGTTCAAACCACGACTTGTACTTTTGGTAGCTGATATTATCCTTGATAATTTCTAAACACTGCTCCCACGCAGCTTCTGAAGAAATTTGACTCAACGTCCCTTAACCTCCTCTAAAATTCTATTGTTATTGCCAGGGTGGCCTTACAGTTATCCACACACCTTGTGTGTTACCCCTATTTGCGTGAAACGAAGATGATAATTTCAAAGGCAGATGTCAAAAAAATATTATGCGATTTTATAAAAGTTATCCACATTGCTATAAACGTTGTAACTTACTGCCATGCAATAATTTAGTAATTTATACACTTTTCTATCAAATAGTACTTGACAGTACATAATGTTGCGCTAACAAAGATTTTACCTCAGGAGGCTATCCTAAAAGCTGGTGAAAAAAAGTTTTCCACAAGTTTTCCACAAACAAAGATTAGAAAATTTTTATCTTTTAAAAGGGAGGGATGGGTCTTAATAAAAGTGTTGAAAATAGAGAATTAGCGGCGTTTTGCTATGATAAATCGGGGCTTTTTATCATAGTCATTACGGAGTTCGGCCGACCAAGTATTTTGATCAAAAAGGGTAATGATTTCGTTGCCGTAATTTTCATGTAGCTCAAGATACAATGTCCCATTGGTAGTAAGATTTTCATCGGCAAAGTCGATGATACTTTTATACATCTTGCCAAGGTCGTCAAAAAATAATGCTGTGGATGGTTCGTAATCTTTTACTTGTGGCTCGAGCATATCTTTTTCATCCGGAGTGACATAGGGTGGGTTAGAAACAATAACATCAAGCAAATAATCTTGAGTTATGGAAT
>JBEPWP010000102.1:0-6361 GCA_041642355.1 Fodinibius sp.
AATATTTGGATGATAAGTGCCCTCATCTGCCTTTTTAAAGATATTTCCGATTTCAAAAAATCGAACCTGCTTGGCTTTACGATTAAAGTTGTACGCCACCGATGATAAAAATCCATATAGAAGGGAGGGGCGAAGGGTGGTCATATCAGTGGAGATGGGATTGAGCGTATGAATCATATCATCCAGTTCGCCCAGCAGTTTTGCATCTTCTTCCGGCATCAATGAGTTTGAGTAAATTTCCCGAAAGCGCATTCCTTTTGCTGTTTCCTTCGCTTTATTTTGTAGCTTTTCCCATTCGGTCAATGGTTCTGGAGAGTTAAACTTGCCGTGTTTGGGTGTTGGAATGTTATTGTAATCAAAAAGGCGGCCTACTTCTTCAATAAGATCAACTTCGCGATCTAAATCGGGACGGAAAGTTGGGATTTCATAGGAAAGTGTTTCTTCATCTTTTTCCAAAAGCGTGAACTCCAATCCCGATAAAATGTTTTCAATTTTGTCGATAGAAAAATCGGTGCCCAGCAGACGATTGACGTATGATTTTCGAAGCGTCAATTCTTTTGCTTTTGTTTTGGTGGGATGTATATCCGTGCAGGTGTCAATTATAGTTCCATCTGCAATATCGGCAATAAGTTCTGCTGCTCGCTCGGCCGCAATACGCTGCAGTTGTGGATCTACTCCACGCTCAAATCGATAGGAGGCATCCGATTTCAATACCTGTTCTTTGGCTGTTTTTCGAATGGTAGCGGGATCAAAATAGGCACTTTCGATGAGTACATTCGTCGTTTCATCACTTACTTCCGAATCAACACCGCCCATTACACCGGCAATAGCAACGGGTTCTTCACCGTCGCAGATAAAAAGTGTCCCAGCAGAGCAGGTTCGTTCTACATGATCAAGGGTTTCAAATGTGATCTTCTCGTCAAAATCCTTAACAACAATTTTATTACCCTTAATGGTATCAGCATCAAAACCGTGGAGCGGCTGTCCCAATTCAAACATCACGTAGTTTGTGATATCAACAACGTTGTTTACGGGGCGGACACCAATAGCTTCTAATCTATTTTTTAACCAATTGGGGGATTCTTCAATGGTAACTCCTTTTACCATTTTACCTACATAGCGATGACATTTTTTTGGAGCTTCTATAGTGATTTCGATATCGTCCAATGGTTTCGCTTCATCGAAATTGGTATCAAAAGGTTTGGTTAATTCGAGATCGAGAGCCGCAGCTAAGTCGCGAGCAACACCGAGGTGACAGGTTGCGTCGGGACGATTGGGCGTAATTTCAATTTCGATAATATAATCCTGATATAAATCTATAGCTTCATGAAGTGGTGTTCCGGACTCGAGTGTCTTATCCAAAACCATGATTCCGCTGTGGTCATCGCCAAGTCCCAATTCATCTTCGGCGCAGATCATGCCATTAGACTTTTCTCCACGCAGTTTAGCTTTACGGATTATAAACGGTTCTCCATTGTCCGTTTCAACAGGAAGGGTAGTGCCAACAGTGGCAACGGGTACCTTCTGTCCAGCTGCTACATTATCAGCCCCACAAATTATTTGGCTCTGTTCTGACCCAATATCAACTTGGCAAATGCGGAGGCGATCAGCGTTGGGATGGTCGCTAACCTCGAGTACCTTGCCTACGACAACGCCTTCGAGTTTACTACCAAACTGCGTTACTTCTTCTACTTCAAGGCCAATAAGCGTAAGCTTTTCAGCCGTTTCTTGAGGTGAAAGATCAAGATCAATAAATTCTTTAAGCCAGTTGTAAGAAATCTTCATTTAACTACAAATAGTTATGTTAATGGAACACGAATTTAGCGGATTGGACGAATATCTCAGAATTTTATCACTTAGTTCTTCTTGAACCCTATTATCAGTGTTCTATTCAAAAGTTTGCTTAATGAAATTGTTCTAAAAACCGAACATCGTTGTTATAAAATATGCGAATATCATCAATCTGATGACGGAGCATAGCAATACGTTCAACGCCCATGCCCCAGGCAAATCCGGTATATTCTTCTGGATCAATATTCACAGCTTTTAACACATTTGGGTCTACCATTCCGGAGCCTAAAATTTCAAGCCATTTTCCATCATCATTGGGATCACTAGTTTCCCACCAAATATCCATTTCCAAGCTTGGTTCTGTGAAAGGGAAATAGCCTGGACGAAGCCTATATTTAACATCAGATCCAAACATGAGCTTGGCAAAGCTAATGAGTGTTTCTTTGAGTTCGGCAATGCTTACATCGGTATCTATATAGAGAGCTTCAACCTGGTGAAAGAGGAAATAGGATTTTGGAGAAACCGCCTCATTTCGATAAACGCGCCCAGGCATAATGGATCGAATGGGTGGTTCTTGTTCCTGCATTAACCTAATTTGAACAGGAGAGGTGTGCGTTCGCATTACTAAATCTTGGTCATTCTCATTCTTTTCGACAAAGAAAGTATCCTGTTCGTCGCGGGCGGGATGATTCGGTGGAAAATTTAAAGCCGTGAAGTTATGGAAATCATCCTCGATTTCTGGTCCGTCGGCAATAGAAAACCCTAATCGATAAAAAATATTTTTCATCTCTTCCATCGTTTGCGTAAGTGGATGGTAAGATCCCAATGAATAGGGCGGGGCAGGAAGTGTGATGTCATCTGTGGCGTCAAGATCTGCCGCCTCTTCGCGTTCTAGCCGTTCTTCAGCATCGTCAAATGTTTGTTGAGCAAGATTTTTAACCTCATTCATCGCCCGGCCAACTTTAGCTTTTTTCTCATTAGGCACTTCGCTCATCCGCGAAAACATTTCTTGTACTTTCCCGTTACGCGACAAAAATTCTAGGCGAAAAGATTCTAACTCTTCTTCATTTGTGATGCTATAATTTGTTACTTCTTCTTTTAAGGATTGTATATCGTCGAGCATGGTAATATATCAAAGATGATTTCAGCTAAATATGAAATACGCAATATATTTCAAAAGTAAGGGCGCAGGGCATATTATATAAGAATTACGTGGAATCTATTTAATTCAAGTAAACCCATCAATGGTAAATAAAAAAACCGATCCTCTCGAAGATACGAGTGGACCGGTTTTAAAAAATATTACACGCTATTAGCTTTGTGCTTCTTCAACAATAGCGGTAAAAGCGTCTGGATCATTGACGGCAAGATCGGCCAAGACCTTGCGGTTGATCTGAATATCTTTTTGTCCTAAGGCTCCCATCAGTCGCGAGTAGGTTGTACCATTTTGACGGGCAGCAGCATTAATGCGTGTGATCCAGAGCTTTCTGAATTCACGTTTGCGGACTTTACGATCGCGATACTGATACAGCATCCCTTTTTCGACCGTGTTTTTCGCAAACTTATAAACATTTTTTCGCTTGCCCCAGTAACCTTTCGCCTGTTTTAAAATTTTACGGCGACGGCGACGGGAAGCCACCTTATTTCTTGATCGTGGCATTTTGTCTAATGTTTAAGTGTTAATAATTGTTATTTAGCTATTGGGAAGCATTTGCTCGACGTTGTCTTTCTGAGTTTTATCAACCTCAGTTACTTTACCGAGTTTACGCTTCTTTCTACTTGTTTTCTTTGTGAGGATATGAGCCTTTCCGGCTTTTTTGCGCATATACTTACCGGAACCGGTTTTCTTGAAGCGCTTTTTGGCCCCACTATGTGTTTTCATTTTTGGCATAACGAAATACCTTTTAAAATTTCGTTGGAAATTATGGCTTGGAAGATAAGGAATTACCGATACAGATTAAACAATTAAATCGGCTAAAAAACTTATATAAAACTAAAGAGGGATACCGTCGCTCTAAGCGACGGTATCCTAATTAAAAGAGGGTAAAGCGGTAGGCAACTATGAACCGCCCTTACCGGTAGGGGCCAGCATCATAATCATGCGGCGACCTTCCATATTTGGTTTAGATTCAATTTCGCTAACATCATCTAATTCTTCTGCTAAATTATGTAGCAGTTCTTTTCCTTTTTCGGTATATAACATATCACGGCCACGGAACTGAACCGTAGCTTTTACTTTGTCTCCACCTTCAAGAAATTCACGGGCATGACGTGTCTTAAAATTAAGATCGTGATCGTCGGTATTGGGTCGGAAACGAAGTTCTTTAACCTGTACGGTATGCTGCTTCTTTTTAGCTTCCTTTTCCTTCTTTTTCTTCTTGTACATGTATTTACCGAAATCCAGCACCTTGCAAACTGGAGGTTTGGCATTGGGTGCAACTTCCACCAGATCTAATCCATACGATTCTGCAATTTCCAATGCACGATCGATGGGGACAATCTCGTGTTCTTTGTCAACATCTTCGGGGTGTACTACCCGTACTTTAGATGCGCGGATTTCTTCATTGGCATTTGGACGATCATCGTTGCCACGTGGTCGTCGTCTTCTTGTTCTTGCGATAAGTTACCTCTTGTTTTTATTAAAAATTACTTAATTCTAAAAGTTAATGCTTTGGTACTTCTTTGTTTTCAATCTCGGTAGTGAGATTAGAAAGAAATTCAGAAAAATCAAAAGTTCCAATATCACCTTCTTTGTGGCGACGAACCGATACTGTTCCGTCGGATTCTTCATCACCACCAACTATTAACATATATGGAATCTTGCTCGTTTCAGCATCGCGGATTTTTCCTCCAATGGGTTCGCTTCGGGTATCAACTTCTACGCGAACGTCATGTTCTTTTAATTTGGATGCACATTTGAAGGCATATTCATTAAAATCATCCGAAACAGGGATAATTTGGACTTGCTTTGGAGATAGCCAAACGGGGAAATCACCGGCAAAATGTTCAATAAGAATGCTCGTAAATCGTTCCATAGAGCCAAACGGTGCACGGTGTATAATCACCGGACGATGTTTGTCATTGTCAGATCCTACATATGTTAAGTCAAAACGTTCTGGCATCACATAATCGACCTGTATGGTACCCAGTTGCCATTTTCTGCCGATAGCATCACGAATAATGAAATCAATTTTGGGTCCATAGAAACTCGCTTCGCCCCGAGCAATTTTGTAATCCAAGTTCATTTCATCTGCAACCTCTTTGATTTCGCGTTCAGCCCGATCCCAAAATTCAGTAGCACCGCCATATTTATCATCATTATCATCGCGGTAGGAGAGGCGAATATCTACGGGCATATCAAAAGTGCCGAACACTAATTCTGTTAATTCAATTACGTTGATGATTTCATCTTTAAGCTGATCGTGCGTGCAGTAGATGTGAGCATCATCTTGGGTAAAGCCGCGGACACGTGAGAGGCCATTTAATTCACCGGATTGTTCGTAGCGATACACGCTTCCAAACTCTGCCAGACGAAGTGGAAGATCTCGATAACTGCGAAGCTCGTTCGAATAGATGCGGTGATGATGCGGACAGTTCATTGGTTTTAGCAGATAACCTTCACCGTCATCTCCCATTTCAATGGGATTGTATTGCGATTCCCGATAGTAGGGAAAGTGTCCCGAAGTACGATATAGCTCTAAGTTCCCAATATGTGGCGTAATAACTTCCTGATAACCACGTTTTTTCTGTTCTTCTCGCAAAAATGCCTCGAGCGTACGACGCAACACAGTTCCATTGGGTAGCCAAACTGGCAATCCCTGACCAATCATGGGATCAATCATATAAATACCCAACTCTTTTCCCAGTTTTTTATGGTCGCGTTTCTTTGCTTCCTCAACTTGTTCAATGTACTGGTTGAGCAACTTCTGCTTGGGAAAGGAGATCCCGTAAATCCGTGTAAGCTGTTCGTTATTTTCATCGCCGCGCCAGTAAGCTCCGGCCAGACTAGTAAGTTTTACTGCTTTAATACGTCCCGTATCAGGAATATGTGGACCCCGGCAGAGATCTGTGAAGCTACCTTGTTCATAAAAGGTGATATCGCCATCTTCAAGATCTTTTATTAGCTCAACTTTATATTTGTTATCGACATCTTCATAGAAATTGAGTGCTTCTTTTTTGGAAATAGGTTTGCGTACGAATTCATTTTTCTCACGCGCAAGCTCAATCATTTTATTTTCAATTTCTTCAAGATCATCTTGGCCAACAGTTTGATCTCCAAAATCGATATCATAATAAAACCCATTTTCTACAGGTGGGCCGATAGCAAACTTTGCGTTTGGATATAGCTCTTGGATAGCTTCGGCCAAAACATGGGCTGATGAGTGCCAGAATGTATATTTTCCCTCTTCGCTGTCCCAGGTGTTAATTGTAATTGTCCCGTCTCGATTGATAGGACGATCCAAATCCATAATATCGTCGTCCAGTGTAATACTGAGCGCTTCTCGCGCTAATCCTTTTGAAATAGATTCAGCAACTTCGCGTCCGGTGGTACCTTTTGGAAACTGTTTTT
>JBEPWP010000103.1:0-6339 GCA_041642355.1 Fodinibius sp.
ATCTCGATCAGCCGCCTTAACCAGGTTAAACGCACTTTTTACGTCGGGACGACGCTGTACAAGATCTAATGGGATACCGGTTTCGGGCAAAGGCGCCAGCTCTGGCAATTGGTTCGGAGTTACGCCAAGCGTATACTGAGGCGAACGTCCCAACAATACTGACAATTCATGCTGTAACACTTTTAGGTTTGACTCGGCATCGGCTTTTTGTTGACGCGTTGATTCCAGCAACTGTTGCTGCCGAAGTATATCAACAGCCCTTATTTGCCCGCTTCCAAAACGATTTTTTAGCAGATCCAATACTTTTTGATTGGTCTCTATCTGATTCTCTACCAATGCTAACTGCTTTTGAGCTTCGGCTAGTCGCGTCCACGTACGAACAATCTCAGCCGATACTGTTAGTGCAGCAGTTTGGTAATCGGCCAGTGTAGACTGCGCTCGATACTCTTCAGCATCTACCTGTGAGCCTATTCGCCCCCATAAATCAATCTCGTAAGATGAGTTCAATCCCACACTAAAATCATCCGAGCTTCCAAACTGATTTTGCTGGTTGCGTATGGTCTGTGCTTCGGCATTTGCATCCAAGGAAGGGAAAAGCCCGCCCGATTCACGATCAACTACAGCCTCTGATGCCTGCAATCGCTCCCACGCAGTTTGAATATCAAAATTGGAACTCAATGCAGTATCAACAAGAGCATTCAGCTGTTCATTATCAAAGGATGTCCACCAGTGGGAGGATAATTCTTCTACTCCATCTTGTGAAAATGCAGGAGGATCTTGAACAGGAGTATCAACAGTTTCTTTATGGGGCGTACAACTCAGCAACAATAGCAGAAGCAATCCCCATAGAAAAGATTTAAAACCCATAAAGAGTCCCCTGTATATTCTTCAATTTATCTTATGCTACCAAATCCTTTGCTTACTGATTACCCATTATAAAACCCAAACCTAAAGCAAATTTGAAGCAGTTATTTCAAACAAAAATCCCTAAAACTGCTTCCTAAACAACACAGATTGTCAAAACGTTTACTCAAATCCATTATTACTAACAGGAGTAGTCCACTAACTAGTTTTACCTTTTAGGTGGCCAAATTATCTTTCCAAGATGCTTAACTTTACAACTTGAATATGACTATATTGATCTTCATGTTTAGCTTTTTCAACAGAAATAAGTGATGGCATTTGCTTTCTATTCGTTATATACAATCTATACAAAAATCCATTTAAGGAAATCTAAAGCAAATTTATAGATTGTCTTATACCACGATTTTGCTATTTTAAACACGTTATCAAAAATGAGTATTAACATTATATGAGTGAAGAAAAGAAGGTCATCATTGTAGAAGACGATCTTATTCTCAATTTACTATACGAGAGTTATTTAGAAAGGCTCGGATTCGAAACGGAAGGAGAGCTTGTTTACGGTAAAACGGCTATAGAAACGGCAAAAAAAATCGATCCGGATTTAATTATCATGGATATCTCGCTGGAAGGAGAAATTGACGGTATTGATGCCATGCTTAAAATTCGTGAATTTTCTGACGTACCTGTCATTTATATTACTGGCAATTCTGATCCGTACCACGTAGAACGAGCTAAAAAAACTGATCCGTTGGACTACCTCACCAAACCTATCGAGTTCGAGGATCTCAAAAAATCAGTTGAGAAACATTTTTCTTCCACCTCTTGAGTTTTTACAATTCCAACTTCATAAAACATTGGAGCCATGTATAAACCATTGCTATCACTAAAGAATACATTTTTACCGATGGTTTTGGCTGCATTCCTCTTTGTAGGATGTGCCGGACCGCAACAAACTACTGACGAATCTCAAACAACAGTCCAGGAAAAAACCACTCAGAAGCCTTCGGATATGGATCGGATGGTCGCTAATCCGATCACTGAAGAAATTCCCAATGCATTTTTTAATGCGGCTGACCGTGGGACACGAACAATGTCTGGAAAACCAGGAGAAAATTACTGGACCCAGTGGGCCAATTATGATATTGACGTTGAGCTACTTCCCGCCGATACCCTTGTAAAAGGAAGTGCAACAATTACCTATTATAATAATTCTCCCGATACCTTAGACGCCCTTTATATGGAACTGGCCCAAAACCTTCACGCTGAAGGGGCTCAACGCAGCAGTCCACAAGAAGTTACAGGCGGTATCAATCTACATAAAGTTGGTCTTAACGGGGATGAACTTAGCCAGATACAATCTCGCAGAGATTCTAAAGGATACGGTGTTAACGGCACCCTCCTTTTAATTCGACCTGAAAGTGCCGTTGCCCCGGGCGATTCTGCAGAAATACAGGTCAACTGGGATTTTAAAGTCCCACAACGTGGTGCCAGCGGACGAATGGGCTATAACGAAGACAATCTTTTCTATATCGCGTATTGGTATCCACAAATGCGTGTGTACGATGATGTTGTTGGGTGGATGACTGAC
Source organism: Fodinibius sp. (assembly GCA_041642355.1). Classification (GTDB taxonomy): domain Bacteria; phylum Bacteroidota; class Rhodothermia; order Balneolales; family Balneolaceae; genus Fodinibius. The sequence goes on from JBEPWP010000103.1 coordinate 2,453, forward strand.
CAGTTTACCGGCACTTCTGAATTTTATCATGATTTCGCAGATTATAACGTCGATATTACGGCCCCTACTCAATGGATGGTGGGCTCAACAGGTCAGCTTACGAACGGACAAGACGTCCTTGTCAAAGACATTTACCAACGACTTGATAAAGCTCATAAGAGTGATACAGTAGTATCTATTGTTACGGAAGAGGATTTTGGATCGGTTACAAAATCCCCCGAAGATGGTACACTGACCTGGAGCTTTAAAGCAGAAAAGGTACGTGACTTTGCCTTTAGTGTTACTAAAGAATCCAAATGGGATGCTACTCGCGCAAGTGTTGGCGACCTTGATGGAGATGGCGAAGAGGATTTTACCAATATTAATGCAATTTACAGGAGCTCAGCCCCAAAATGGACCGACGGTGCCAAGTTTACACAACACGCCATAACGTTTCTTTCTGAACAAACAGGGCTCAGCTATCCATGGCCACACATGACTTCTGTTGAAGGTGGAGGAATTATTGGGGGAGGTATGGAATTCCCAATGATTACCATCATTGGTGATTATAACAATCAACCGTCGCAAGCCCTTTACGCAGTTGTTGCGCATGAGCTGGCACACATGTGGATCCCAATGATCGTAAGCAATAATGAACGTCATTACGCATGGATGGATGAAGGAACGACTACGTTTAATGAAAACCAGGCTAAAAAAGCATATTATCCCAACGGCCCCGATTATGATCTCAATGATATCAACAGCTATCTGCAGATCACCAATACGGATGCGGAAGGCCCCATTATGCGATGGTCTAACCATCATTATAATGGATTTGCTTATGGTGTCGCTTCGTATCCCAAGCCGGCCTCTGTGCTGGTAAGCCTCCGCAGTATTTTAGGAGAAGAGACCTTTACAAAAGCCCTGCACGAATTTATCGATCGGTGGAAATACAAACACCCCTATCCTTGGGATATGTTCAATACTTTTGAAGATGTTGCCGGGCAAGACCTGGACTGGTTCTGGAGAGCATGGTATTACGAAACCTGGACCCTTGACCAAGCGGTTGGCAATGTATCTACCAAAGAGGGTACAACGAGCATCGTAATTGAAGATCGCGGCCAAGCGCCAATGCCAGCCAATATCGAAATCACCAAAAGTGACGGCTCTACCCTTTCACATACCATTCCCGTTGATACTTGGTTAAAAGGAGCGACACAGGAAGTAATAACTGTTGAAGGTGAAGTCACAAAAGTAGTTATCGATCCTGACAAGAATTTTCCCGATACAAATCGTCAAAACAATAGCTGGCAGAGATGACATTGGAATCATTATAGCGCATCAAAAGGGGCACATCTTGTGCCCCTTTTGTATTTTAAAGATGTAAGCAAAACTTGTATTAAAGGACGTAAAAAAGTCTTTTAATAGCGTTTAATCCCACTATAAATTTCTTACCTTATTACATATTACAGATAATAATTTATTAAAATATGAAGCGATACGGGTCACTTCGATGGATCTTACTTGCCGCTGGTGTAATTGCCATTATAGGGCTTACTGGTATGAATGTGTATTCGCTTTACGCATTGCACGAGAATACACTGGAATCATCCAGAGAGAATAAGAAGCTCCAGATCGCCGAGTTTACTGACAAAATTCGTTACCGTTTCTTTAAGAAATTTATTGGGCTAGGATCTGTTGATATTAATCGGCTACAGGATAAATACAAAACGACTGAGCAATTTACATCTGAAGTTAACAGCCTGTTAAACAAAGCTGCTAAAGATTCTATTTATGAGGATATCTTTTTCATTCCTTCTGGATCTGATGCCTGTCAACAACAAAATCCCATACGAAAATATACTTCCAACCAGAAATTTGAGTTAACCTCCAATTACTCCTCTGTTGTCTGTGACGGAATGGGTATTGCCCGAACGCAGATAAAAAGCCTGTTATCGGATTACGAATATAATAACAAGGTGATCTTTGACTCTCACCGCAGTATAACAATTGTACTTATAGATCCGTCGGATCGGGAAGTCTTCGGATATCTTACCATGCCTTTTAACCAAGATTTCCTCCGGAATTCGTACCTTCCAAAAATATTGGCTCAAAAGTTTGGAGGCGATGAACATCCCGGTTTAAACGTTTGGATGCGTGATTGGACCAATAATGAAATAATTGCCAGCAGTAATCCCAAGGCTACCTACGAGAGTGAACAGATACAGTTTATAGAAAGCTTTCCCGACTTTTTTGACTACTGGTCTGTCGAAGTTGCTTTTACGGATGAATCTGCTATTGCCGCTAGTAATGCCTCACTGATCAAAAATCTTGTTGTACTTGGAGCCGCCATGCTACTACTTTTGGGGGCCCTAGTTTTCATGTTTATATCTGCCCAAAAAGAACGGGCTCTTGCCGAACGGCAATCAGATTTTCTTGCCAATGTCACTCACGAGCTCAAAACGCCATTATCAGTAATGCAGGCAGCCGGCGAAAATCTTGCTGACGGACGAGTTCAGGATCAGCAGCGACTTAAAAGTTATGGCAATCATATTTTTAGTGAAGCAGTACGTCTAAGAAAGATGATCGACAAGCTTCTTGATGTAGCAAAATCAAATGCGGGGGAATCACTGATACAACCTCAACCTACTGATGTTGGTGAGGTCGTACAATCTTATCTCAATAAGCACCAAAAGTTTTTCCAAGAAAAAGGTTTTACTCTTGATATCGCAATTGACGATAACCTTCCCAAGGTTAATATTGATCGAAATAGCTTAGAAACAATTCTCAGTAACTTAGCTGACAATGCAATCAAGTACAGTGCTAATGATAAATATCTTGGTGTCAAGGTTACTGCTCAAAATGATCGGGTAAAACTTAGCATTGAAGACCGCGGCATTGGCATTAATAAGAAAAACCTATCCAACATCTTCAATAAGTTTTTCAGAGTTGAGGATACTTTGACGGCCAAAACCAAAGGACATGGGTTGGGATTATCAATTGTAAAGAATTTAGTTGAACTTAATTCAGGTTCTATTGATGTTGAAAGTAAAACTGGTGTAGGATCTACTTTTATTATAACATTTCCTATCTTAGACAAATCAGATGAGGAAATGACGATAGATTCTTCATCAAAAGAAACAGAACCAGACGGTAGAAATAAAGAGCTTGAAAGACATGTCATCTGACCCAAAAAAAATTGTGATCGTCGAAGACGAACCCAGTTTGGTGTTTACATTGCAAGATACCCTCGAAAGCGAAGGGTACGACGTATACATTGCAGAAAATGGTAACGAAGCCGTAGAAACAGTAAAAAAAGTTCACCCGGATTTAATGATATTAGATCTGATGTTGCCAGGCATGAGTGGATTTGATGTTTGCCGCACGGTGCGCGAGCAAAACTTTACCTTCCCCATTATTATGCTCACAGCCCGAGATCAAGAGATTGATAAAGTTACCGGCCTCAATATCGGCGCAGACGATTACATTACAAAACCTTTCGGGGTCAAAGAGCTCCTTGCACGTATTAAAGCTCGATTACGCCGATCCGAGACTTATTCCAAAATGAATCCTATTAAAGAGGTTGATCTCGATCCCATCCATATTGATTTAAAAAATGCGGTTGCCGAGCATCCCCAAGAAGGAGAACTTGAACTCACCACAAGGGAAGTTGAACTTATCCGCTACCTCGTGACACATTCTAATGAACCCGTCTCTCGGGATGATCTGCTAGAAAATGTCTGGCGATACGAATTCAGTACCAATACACGCACTGTTGATGTTCATATCTCTAAACTGCGATCTAAAATTGAAGAGCATCCGGACGATCCAAAATACCTAGTTACCCTGCACGGCGTTGGTTACATGCTAAAGATGAATTGATGCTTTTAGTCATTTCTGGTCCTAAT